>JBFMDG010000025.1:0-22835 GCA_040754135.1 Verrucomicrobiota bacterium | reverse complement strand
GCGGCATTTGACGCAACCGCTCGGTCCGGAACGGCTGCGCGTGCAGCGGCTCTCCTCGCCGGGAAAGTTTTTCGACGTCTATTTTTCACTGCGCGGAGGCGAGGTGCTCGGACTGGCGGGCTTGGTCGGCGCCGGGCGCAGTGAAATTGCCCAGGCGTTGTTTGGCCTGGATGCACAAGCCACGGGCGCGGTGCAGGTGGAAGGGCGCCAAGTGGCATTGCATTCTCCTTCGAACGCGCTCGAGGCCGGTTTGGGTTTTCTGCCGGAAGACCGCAAACGCCAGGGACTCGTCCTCACCATGAATTGCCGGGAAAATGTTTCGCTGGCTGCTTTGAGCGAACTGTCCCGGTGCGGCTTTGTTCAGAAAGGGCAGGAACGGAATCTTGTTCACACGTTCATCGAACAATTGCGCGTCAAGACACCTTCGTTGGATGCGGGCATCGACGGTTTGAGCGGAGGCAACCAGCAGAAAATTGCTTTGGCGAAATGGCTGGCGCGCCGCTGCAAAGTGCTGATCGTGGATGAACCGACCCGCGGGGTGGACGTGGGAGCGAAAGCGGAGATCCACCACTTGCTGGACGAATTGGCCTGTCAGGGTCTGGCGCTGCTGGTCATTTCGTCGGAATTGCCCGAGTTGATGAATTTATCCCGCCGCATTCTGGTAGTGCGCGATGGCCAGATTGCCGGGGAACTGCAGCGTCACGAGTTTTCACAGGATCGTCTCCTGCGCCTGATGGCAGGCGTGGAATCGCATGCCGCTTAGCGTTCTTCTCATCGTTGAAGTTCGGCAGCCGAATTACCGCTCTGCATCACTCGCTACGCCCATGATTGAGCACATCCAAACGAACGCAGAGGTGACTATTCAGCAGATGCGGCCTCTCAGTCGGATGGATTTTGGCGGCACGCGCGAGTCCGTCGAGTGGCTTGAGGACTACATTGAGCGCTTGAGGCAGTCAGGTGAGTTCCAGTCCCCGGCCACGAGGGACAAGTTAGTCCGCGTCTTCGGTTCGTTCCTCGGTGAGTGCATTGTTCGGTGTTACGGCGGAGCTTGGACACAGCGAGATGGCGTTTGGTGTGTCGCCTTTCCAGGCGACAATTTTGTTTTTCCGTTTGCCAAAGTCTCTAAGCAGATGGAGCACGGATTGGAGGACAGCATCGGGAGTTTGTTTCGCGCTGTGCCTGTGGTATTCAAAGACCATGTGCGTATTCCACCGGCACCACCAAAGAAGCCTTGGTGGAGATTTTGGTGAGAGTATGACCCTATGGCCTAACGCGCTGGAGCGAACGGTGGTCCGGTTTTTGGCCACGCGCTGCTGCGATTCGGCATCGCAGGTTGAACAAACCAGGGGGATTCCAGATTGGGAACACTCCTTGCCGTGCTGGTAACGGCTGATTTAAGTCAATCCAGCAGAGTTTCAGGGCAAATAGAGGCGTTTTCGCTCATTTTCAGCCCGTGGAACCATTTTCCTGGCATGCGGCGGCACTTTCCTGGCGTGTGACGCCGAATTCCTGGCGCGTGGGACGAGTTCCCGGGTGAGTTGCCCGATCGGCACGGCGCGTTGGACGTCTGGACACGTTGTGGCCTGACTTTCCTGGCGTGCGGGGCGGAATTCCTGGCCTGCGGCGCGACTTTCCTGGCGCGTTGCGCGCGTTCCCACATGCGGGACCGCTTTCCTGGCGTGCGGCGGCGCTTTCCTGGCGTGTGGCCGGATTGGCAACGCTTGCGTCAAGACTTCCCCGGCGCCTCACATCATTTCCCCGGCATGTGGCGCGGCGTGCCTGGCGTGCGGGAGGAATGGTTTACCTGATTTTCCGGAACCGCCGGAATGCCGCAGTTCATCCCTGGTTCAACAAGGAAAGGTGTTTTGTGAAATGGACATCGAGGAATTCCGCGTAGAGATCCGCCCGTTTTTCCAGGATCTCCAAAATGCCATCTTTAAAACGACGTCCTGAAGCATCTGTGCCCACGGTCAGAACAGATCCAAAGGTCACGTGCAGGAGTTGGCGGCCGACGCGTTCGTCGAGATAGAGGCTCTCCTCGGCCGCTCCGCGGAACGGCGGCAACGCTTCCACTTCTGCCGGGGTGGTCGAGATGTGATAGCTCTTGCGATCGGCGTCGAAGCGTTCGCGGCAATAACCGGCAATTTCCGCGAACAATCGCGGCGCCACCCGCGCCACCACGCGCAAAGCTTCCAGATAACTGGTTCCAGCGGTCTTGACGTGCAGGAGATCGCCGCAGACACGTCCGATGACCGGATAAGCCGAGAATTTATCCGAGCCGCTGTGCACGCTGAGTTTGTACGGTCCGCAATATTTCGCGATCTCGACATGCTGCCGCAAAGAGGTTTCGAAGCGTTGCAGGTCGCCGCGAAAATCGATTCCTTTTTCGAACTCGCCGACAAATCGGGGCGCAAGGCTGACGACCTGCCGGACACCGCGCCGGCGAAGTTCCAGTCCAAAAAACAAATGTTCCAATGCGCTCGTCGGCGTCTCGGTTTCATCCACAGAGATTTCGATCTCGCGGGCGCGACCAGCCATCGCTTGCAGAATGTGATGACTCATCGTGACGCTGTGAGCGATGGCGCGGGCGTATTTGACTGCGGCGCGGAACAAAGTTTCTTGCGAAAACTGCAACGACAAACCTGCGCCCGGCTCGAAGTTTTGCACGAGGTAAAAGTCCTTCCACATGGAATCGGGAAAAGTTCCGTCGTGATCCATTTCAGCCACGAGACGTTCCAGTTCGCGCTCGCTCATGGCGTCGGCCTGGTTGTTGACGAATTCGGAGGGATCGATGGTAAAGAAACAAAACCCGGCCGCGGCGGTCGCGCGGACATCCTCCGCAGTTTTCAAATGATCGGCGTCTGCACCCCAAAGGTCGCTGTAACCCGCTTGCGCGAGGGCTTGCTGAGCCGCGCGCATGACTTCGTCCGGAGTGCGTTGGGTGCGGGTCATTTCGCGAATGGATTGTTGCGCGAAAATGGGGGCGAAATCGAATTTGCGGGAGGCCGCCAGGTGCCCCGGCGTGGCCAGGCCGAGCCGATCGCCATAGCCGAAGGATTTTTTCAGCCCGAGAACTGTAGGCATTGTCGTTTTCACGGGCAGTGACGCTTCCAGACCGGCGAAACAAGGGCAAGCGTGAATTTCCAAATTGAATTTCCAAATCTCCCGAAGACCGGGCCAATCATCGGCCTTGAACCGCGCTGTGAATTTCCCCTGGGGCGACAATGGCTGTCCCCAAAAGTGGCAGGGAATAATGCTTGACCGTTTAGGGCATTCAATCGTTGCTATCAGATCGGATTGAATCGAGAACCGGCCTTGATATGCCAGGAGCCAACCGTCACTTCGAATCGCCTGAATCACGCTCGGCGGCTTTCACGCTGATCGAACTGCTGGTCGTGATCGCGATCATTGCGATTCTCGGTTCGCTCCTTTTGCCGGCGCTTATGCGCGCGAAATATGCCGGGATGCGCGCGCCATGCCTCAACAACATCCGCCAACAATACCTCAGCCAGATCATGTATGCCGATGACAACAACGGGCGGTTTCCGGTGCACAACGATCTCAGCCCCGATTATCATCGCACTCCTTTCACGGCCCAAAACAGCATCGTCAACACGATGCGCGGAAAATATGTGCAGAACACGCAAATCCTCATTTGCCCGATCACAAGAAAATCGTTTGGGCGGGTCTGGCTGAATTACGAGAGCATGGCTAACTTCGCCGATCGCACCTCGAAGGACTATGGAGGTTGGGACACGACGGCGGCTTTTGTGTACACGCCCTACATGTGGCTGGCGAATTTTCCGGACATGAAATTTGTGGCGCCGGACGGCCGGGTGAGCTCGAATCCTGAGGCAAACGAACCGGCCTGGCCCGCCAAAGCCAGTGATTGCGAAAGCAAACGCGCGTTTATTACGCATCGCGTGAGTGATACGCCCGGCACGGCTTTGTGGGACGTCGGTCATCTCGGGCGGCACTGGGCGGGGTCGCAAAGCAAACCCCTTTGGGCCTTCTCGATTGCCCCCGATCAACCGGTCGGCCACGCCGATGGCAGTGTGAAGATTCGCCGCAAGTCGCTCATGAAACCGCGCGCCAAAGGCGGTCCCAGTCCGGATACGACTTACTTTTACTGACGCCGCGTTACTGACGCCGCGGTGGAGTGCGGCAAGTGAGGGCTGATCCGTAATCGCGCGTTGCAATTTGCGGCTCGCCACGAAACACTGCTCGTCATGGAGCCAAAACACGTTGTCGTGCTCGGCGCCGGATTTGGTGGGCTGACCTTTTGCCAGACTTTTCGATCGCCCCCGGCGCGAGTCACGCTGGTTGACCGGCAAAATCATCACCTTTTCCAACCGCTCCTTTATCAGGTCGCCACCGCTGGATTGTCCGCTCCGGAAATCGCCCAGCCGATTCGCTCGATTCTGTCGGAAAAAGAAAACGTGACGGTGCTGCTCGATAACGTGGTCGATTTCAACCTGGCTGAAAAGCAGGTGATCCTCGAAAAAAACCGGCTCAAGTACGATTACCTCGTGCTGGCGCTCGGCGGTGTGACCAGTTACTTCGGGCATCCCGAATGGGAAGGCGTCGCACCGGGATTGAAATCGCTCGATGATGCCATCCTCATCCGGCGCCACATTTTGCTCGCCTTTGAAAAAGCAGAAACCGCCCTCAATAAAACCGATCACGATCGGCTCATGACCATCGTCGTCGTGGGCGGCGGACCGACCGGTGTCGAACTGGCCGGCGCTTTTGCCGAATTGGCGCGATACGTTCTCAGGCACGATTTTCGCCGGATTGATCCCAGGCACGCGCGCGTGGTGCTGATCGAAGCGAGCTCCCGATTGCTGGGGCAATTTCCTGAAGATCTGGCGGAAAGCGCGATGCAGCAGTTGAAAAGGCTCGGCGTCGAAGTGCGAACGGGCACGCGCGTTAAGAACATTCGGCAAGGTTGCGTCGAACTCGAAAACGAAGTGATCTGCGCCGAGAACATTGTTTGGGCAGCGGGAGTATCGGCCACGCCGCTGACGCGCAAATTAGGCGTCGAACTAGACCGTGCCGGACGGGTCAAGGTGAACGCCGACCTCAGCCTGCCCGGGCATCGTGAGGTATTCGCCATTGGCGACATGGCCCATGTGCTGCAAAAGGACGGCACGCAAGTGCCGGGCATATCTCCCGCAGCCATGCAAATGGCGCGGCATGTCGCGAGGATGATCGAGGATGAACTGGCGCTGGGGCCGGGGCGCGCGGCTCGCACCGATTTCGAATACCGCGATAAAGGAACGATGGCGACTATTGGCCGATCGGCGGCCATTGCCAAGATTGGCGGGTTGCAACTCACCGGCTTTGTTGCCTGGGTGACCTGGCTGTTTGTGCACCTCATTTTTCTCATTGGGTTCCGCAACAAAATCGCCGTGCTGCTGCAATGGGCCTACTCCTACTTCACCTACAAACGCGGCGCTCGCATTATCACTGGCTTGTCCAACAACGAACGAAAGCACAATGGATCGAGTTGATGCCGGCGATCGTCCCGCGTTCAGTGATGGTGATGCCGAAAAAGCCGGCGGCGGTTTTGCAGCAAATACCAAACGATCATGATGTTCAGCCCAAGGATGACGATCACGCTCCAGGAAAATCCTTTGAGCAAATCATAAACTTCGATGGGAATGAAAAAAGCCGATTCGCCGATAGCCAGCCAGCCGGCCCAACTGACACGAAAAATCAGGCCGATGCCTTCGACCCACGAAAACAGGCTGTAAACAAAGGTTCCCACCGCGACCCAGAGGATGTTAGTACGCGTGATTTTGCCGATTTGCACCGCGGCATCGCTGAAGAACTTCTTTTCCGGATCGAGCCGCAAGATTTGGAGCAGGTGGCGGAATTCTTCGGGCAAATCATGATCGGCCAGCGTGTAGGCAAACCACGCCATGACCAGGAGCAACAGCCCTTTGGCCAGCTTGATCGTAATGATGGCGTAGAGCGTGGGCGCCCGCTGTGTGCTTTTAAGCTCTGGATTGGCGGGCTGCACCATCAGCGCAGTTTTTCCTGCAATCGTCCCAGCAGTTCAGCAATCGGCACCCGCTCCTGCTTCATGCTGTCGCGATCGCGCAAGGTCACCGTGTCCTTGAGCTCGGGCTTTTCACCCAAAGTATCGAAATCGATCGTCACTCCAAAAGGCGTGCCGGCTTCGTCCTGACGGCGATAACGCCGGCCAATCGCGCCGGCTTCATCGTAGAAAACGGTCATGTGCGGCCGCAAAAGATCGTAAACTTCACGCGCTTTCTTCACGAGTTCGGGCCGGTTTTTCAGAAGCGGAAACACGGCGACTTTGATGGGCGCAATGCGCGGATGAAAACGCATCACGACGCGCGTTTCGAGATTTCCCTTTTCATCGGGGGCCTGATCTTCGTTATACGCGTGGCAGATCAACGCCAGCACCAGGCGGTCAACGCCGGCGCTCGGCTCGATGACGTGTGGAATGTAGCTGCCACGCGCCAGCCCATCGGCATCTTCCTTGGCCAGCTTTTCGGCCTTCTCCGCAGTTTCGCCCATGCGCGTGAGATATTTGAAACGCGCTTCGCGATAGCGCTGCGTCAACTCGGTGCGCTTCGCGTCGTCCAGCTTGGCCCAGGCGCTTTTCAATTCCTCGTCGAAATAGGCCATCGGCTTTCCCGAAAAACGCTGGTGCTGCGAAAGATCAAAATCGCTCCGCGCTGCGATGCCTTCGAGTTCTTGCGTGCCGAAAGGAAATTTGAACAAAAGATCGACCGTGGCTCGCGCGTAATGAGCGAGTTCTTCCGGCTTCTGCCAATATTCTTCCAGGGAGGTGCGCGGCAAACCGATGCTTTCGTAAAATCGAATCCGCTCTTCCACCCAATACTTGTGCCATGCTTCCCATCCCCAGTGTTTCTCGGCGGGTGATGCCGAAGCGGCCGTACCCGCGGTGGTGCCGCCGATTTCGGATGCCTTAGCCACCTGGCCGGCGATGGCTTCGACCGCTTCGTCGGGCCGAATGAAGAATTCGAGTTCCATCTGCTCGAATTCGCGCGAGCGGAACGTGAAATTGCGCGGGTTGATTTCGTTGCGGAAAGCTTTTCCGATCTGCGCGATGCCAAACGGAACTTTTTGCCGAGAAACGTCGAGCACGTTTTTGAATTGCGCGAAAATTGCCTGGGCGGTTTCCGGACGGAGATAAGCCACGTTCTCTTCGCTCTCCACCGGGCCGACGTAGGTTTTGAACATGAGGTTGAAAAGGCGCGGTTCCGTGAGGAGGCTGCCGCATTCGCCGCAAAACTTCGTCGATTGTTCAACGCGTTCGGCCCGTTCGCCCACTAATTCGAGCGTGCTGAGGATCGCCGCATCCGAAATTCCTTGCGCGTAGAATTGCCGCGCGCGTTTGCGCGCGCTGTCCACATGCTTGTCCACTTCGAGCAGCACGGCAAATGGCCGCTCGACGCGCCAGTCGGTGCTCTTCGATTCCGCCCCGCTGAAATGAAAAACGGTGCCGCTGCGCGGGTCGATCTGGTCAGCGCGAAACCGCTTCTTGCATCCGAGGCAATCGACCATCGGATCGGCGAACGTGCTGGTATGGCCACTGGCTTCCCAAATGCGCGGATGCATGATCAAGGTGGCATCCAGACCGGCCACATCCTCGCGCTGGCGGGTCATGGAATTCCACCAGGCTTCTTTGACGTTGCGTTTGAGTTCCGTGCCAAGAGGGCCGTAATCCCAAAAGCCATTGATGCCGCCGTAGATTTCCGACGATTGAAAAATGAAGCCGCGGCGTTTGCAGAGGGAGACGATTTTCTCCATCCATTCATTTGCTTTGGGTTCTGCCATAGGTCGCGCAATGTTTACGAACCGCTCCGGGAAGTCAAGAAAGCGGGCCGCGACGCGGCACATCATTTGAGTATCGGTGCGCACGGGCCTGACCGGCGGTGTGCGTTATGTCCAATGCCAGCGGATGTGGTCCCTGAGGTTTGGACATTTGCAATCTATCTTTGTCGGAACCGCCGTCCCAAACTTTGTCGATCGAAAATGTTCCCGACAAAGTTTTCGACGATGTTTTCGACAAAGGAAAGGACAGGCGAGAGGCCTATCCTACGTGTTTTTCTGCGTCCTCGCGTAGCTCTGGATTTCGGAGATTTTGCGATCAGGTCGCCGGGATCTTTTGGCGGCGACGAGACTGTGCAAGCCGCGAGCGGGATATTTCCTTTCGAAAAAATGCGGATTGGCGCCGTCCAACTTTGAACTTTGAACAGGAAACCGTGAACTCTATAACAATCGCATGTTGCCAAAACTGATCGCTCACGGCGGATACGCGATGTGGCTTTTGCTCTTCATCAGCGCCGTGGCGCTGGTCGTGTTCGTCGAGCGCCTCCTCCATTATCATCGGGCGCAGATCAATTCCGCCGAGTTCCTCAACGGGGTGAAGAATGTCTTGAAGCGCGACAATGTGGTCGAAGCCCTTTCCATTTGCGATGCGACGCCGGGCCCCGTTCCGCGTTTGGTCAAGACCGCCATTCTGAATCGCGATCGCGGGCGCGACGGCGTGCGCGAAGCGCTCGAAGAGGCGGGCTTGCTCGAAGTCCCGCGGCTCGAAGACAAATTGAATCTCCTGGCGACCATTGCGCAGATTTCGCCGCTGGTCGGTTTGTTTGGGACGGTGCTCGGGTTCATCAAGATTTTTTCGGTGGTGGAGAAGCACGGATTGAATGCTCACGCCGGACTGCTGGCCGGTGGCATTTGGGAGGCGCTCATTTGCACCGCCTTCGGGCTGGCCGTGGCGATTCCCGCGTATGCCGGATACAATTACCTCGTCAACCGCGTGAATAGCATCGTCCTCGATATGGAAAAGGCCTCGACGGAAATCCTGAATATTGTCAGCCCCGGCACGGCGATCAAATTGCCATGAGACTGCCGCGCAATGCCAAAATTTTTCGCGGGCAGCTCGATGTGGCGCCTTTTGCGGGAGTGTTTTTTTTGCTGGTGATCTTTTTGTTGCTGCAATCCTCGTTTGTGTTTACGCCCGGCGTGCATGTCAGCCTGCCCGATGTTTCCGAACATTTGCCCGGCACGGACAAGCCCACAGTGGTCGCGACCATCGATGCCAGTGGCCGGATATATTTTGAAAGCCAGGTCATTCACGAAGAGAGCCTGCTTGCAAAATTGAAAAGTCGTGTGAAGGAAAACCGCGATTTGACTCTGGTGATTCAGGCGGACAAAGAAGGCAAGCTGGAACCTACGTTGCGGCTGATGGCTCTGGCGCGAAAAGCCGGCATTCAGGAAACCGTGGTGGCGACGCAGCCGGAAGATTTTTTGTCTTCCACAAACCAGGCAAAACCGAAATGAACACGAACGTCATGGAACCTGTGCACTGGGCCCCGCGCCGCTGGTGGGCGGCGGTGCTCCTGGTCTTTGCCGTGCAAATCGGTTTTATCTTTTTTGCGTCGGAACGCTTGCGCGCGCCTGTTCCGCGGGAACAAGCCAAATCCAGAATCGCATTGGCTGGTGAGATGGGCGCTGCCGGTGCCGATGGTCTTTCGGCCTGGAGCGATCCGACCTTGTTTGCGCTGGTGCGTCCGCGCGGGTTTTCCGGTCCGGTTTGGTTGAATAGACCGCCGATTGCTTACGAGCCACCTCACTGGACGGAGCCCCCAAAATTGCTTTCGGCTGCCAGCATGCCTACTTCACTTGATCGATTGGTGGCCGAAACCTCGATGCAGAGTGCCTCGCTTTTCGAGTCGCTCCCTTCGAATCTGGAAACGCCTCGAGTGAAGAACGATCGCCGCCGTCTCGAGAGCGCAATTCGTTCGCGCAACCTGCCTGCATTTGCGGTTCAACCGACCGTCCCGGTCTGGCCGGGATCGGAGATTCTCACGAACAGCGTGGTGCGGGTGATGGTGAACGCGGCGGGTTACGTGTTTTCGACCGTGCTGGTGACGAGCAGCGGATCGAGAGAAGCGGATCAAAAGGCACTCGAGATTGCGCGACAGGCTCGATTCGAACCGGCGGAGCCCAGCGGATCGGCGCCGGTCGCGGGATCGCCCGAGCAATTTCAATTTGGGCATTTGGTTTTCGAGTGGCTGACCGTAGAACCCGGGCTGACCAACGCTCCGAGCGCGCCCAATTCTTGATCTGGAGAGATTTGCATGAGCGTCGATTTGTTCCTGTTCGGTTACGTGGTTTCTTTGCTTGCCGCGCTTTTTTTGGTGGCCATATATTACGAACTCCGTCGCAAACGATTCGAGCCGACTTCCAGCGAGGATCACGTTTTTCGTTGTGAAAAGTGCTCGTTTGTTTATACCGACGACCCGGACGTGAGCCGTTCCCGCTGTCCGCAATGCGGCACGTTGAACGAGGCTTTTACTTTTTGAGCATTGTGAATAGTGAATTGAGGGTTGAACGGATGCCTTTCCGTGCCACCTTCTGACAAACCAAACAACTGAGACAAAAAACATTTATGGGAATGTGGATTGGCCGCAACCGAAAAGCCCGAGTCACCTACGGTTTCGATGAAATCGCGCTGGTGCCGGGAGATGTCACCATTAATCCCGCGGAAGTCGATACCAGCTTCCTTATCCCGCGCAAGGATGGAAGCCAGATCACACTCAAGATCCCAATTATCGCCAGCGCCATGGATGGGGTGACCGACGTCCATTTCTGCAGCCAAATGGGCCAGCTCGGCGGTCTGGGCGTCATCAACCTCGAAGGAGTTCAGACCCGCTATGAAAACCCCGGCGAAGTGCTCAAGAAAATCGTCAAAGCCAGCAAAGAAGAAGTCACTTCTCTCATCCAGAAGATTTACCTCGAACCGATCAAGGAAGAATTGATCAGCCGCCGCATTCAGGAATTGAAACAGGCGGGAGTGCTTGCCGCCGTCAGTTCCATTCCTCAAAAAGCCGAACGCTTCGGCGCCATTGCCCAGGAAGCGGGAGCCGATATCTTCCTCGTGCAATCGACCGTTTCCACCGTCCGCCACATTTCCACGCAGTACAAATCGCTCGATCTCGAAGCCTTCTGCCAGCAGATGAACATTCCTATCATCATTGGCAACGCGGTCACTTACAGCGTCACCCTTGAATTGATGGAATGCGGCGTCGCCGGCGTGCTCATCGGCGTTGGCCCGGGCGCCGCCTGCACGAGCCGCGGTGTGCTCGGCCTCGGCGTCCCGCAGGTCACCGCCACAGTCGATTGCGCGGCGGCGCGGGATTATCATCACAAGAAAACCGGCCGATACGTGCCGATCATTACTGATGGCGGCATGAGCAAGGGTGGAGACGTTTGCAAAGCGCTGGCTTGCGGCGCCGATGCGGTGATGGTCGGAAGCGCGTTTGCGCGGGCGGAAGAGGCGCCAGGCCAGGGCAACCATTGGGGCATGGCCACACCCCATGCTAATTTGCCCCGCGGCACGCGCATCAAAGTAGGCATTACTGGTTCCCTCAAACAAATCCTCTATGGTCCGGCCACCGTCGATGACGGCTCGCAAAACCTCGTCGGTGCGATCACCACTTGCATGGGCAATGTCGGCGCCCGCAACATTCGCGAATTTCAGGAGACGGAAATCATCATCGCGCCGAGCATCAAGACCGAGGGCAAACTGTTCCAAACGGTCCAGAGCGTCGGGATGGGGACGCAATAGGCCTCGAAAGGTGGTGCTCTAAATCTGGATTCTGTCGCAGGATGGTAAGCACGCAATCCCCGGAAAAACTGTTTGACACACCCAATCCGTTGAATCATCCTATCCGCATCCGTTGATAGCAACGGTCTCATTCAGAGTGGTGGAGGGACTGGCCCGATGAAACCACGGCAACCGGCTGAGGCGCGAAACTCAGTGTCCAGGTGCCAATTCCAGCTCAAGCCGAGTGGCTTGGGAAAGATGAGAAGGGCGCGCACGTTTTCAACCTCTTCTCATCGCAATGCAATGAGCAGGGGTTTTTTGTTGCCCCGAAACAGTGGCGCCCGCGCGATTCCCCGGAATCCAATGCGGCCGCTCAAAACGCAGTCGATGGACTGCCAATGACGACGATTATGGACAAACACGATGGCTTCATGAAAGCGTTGAAATGCCGCGAGTGCGGACGGGAATATCCCCTCACGGCCAACCACGTTTGTGAATTCGATTTTGGCCCGCTGGAAGTGGTTTACGATTACCAGCGTGTCAAACAAAGCCTCACCCGCGCGGCCATTGAAACGCGCCCGCACAGCATGTGGCGTTATCGTGAATTGCTGCCCACGGCGCACGAACCGACGGTTGGCCGGCAAGTGGGTTTTACGCCATTGGTCAAAGCCGATCGGCTGGCGCGGCGGCTGGGCATTCGAGAATTGTGGATCAAAAACGACGCCGTGAATTATCCCACGCTCTCCTTCAAGGACCGTGTTGTAAGCGTGGCTTTGAGCCGCGCGCGCGAGCTTGGATTCACAACCGTGGCTTGCGCCTCGACAGGCAATCTGGCCAACTCCGTTGCCGCCAATGCCGCAGCGGTTGGGTTGAAAGCGTACGTCTTCATTCCCGCCGATCTCGAAGAAGGCAAGATTCTCAATTCGTTGATCTATGGCGCCCAGGTGATTGGCATCAAAGGGCATTATGATGAAGTAAACCGGTTGTGCGCGGAGATCGCGGGCAAATTTGGCTGGGCGTTTGTGAACGTCAATATGCGCCCTTATTACGCCGAAGGTTCAAAGAGCATGGGCTTTGAAATCATCGAACAATCCGGGTGGCGCGTGCCGCAACACACGGTGGTTTGCATGGCTTCCGGTTCGCTCCTCACCAAGGTGCACAAAAGCTACCAGGAGTTCACGAAACTCGGTCTGGTGCCCGAAACCAAATACCAGATTCACGGCGCTCAGGCGACCGGTTGTTCCCCCATCACCACCGCGCATAAAGCGGGCATGGACTTTTTTAAACCGGTCAAACCGAATACGATTGCCAAATCGCTCGCCATTGGGACGCCTGCCGACGGGTTCTACGCGTTGAAAGTGCTCAAGGAAACCGGTGGGCACGGCGAAGATGTGACCGACGATGAAATTCGCGAAGGGATCAAGCTGCTGGCCGAGTGCGAAGGTATTTTCGCCGAGACCGCCGGCGGAGTCACGGTCGGCGTGGCCAAGAAACTGATTGCCTCAGGGAAGATTCCGGCGAATGATTCGGCGGTGCTCTGCATCACGGGCAACGGTTTGAAAACGCTGGACGCGGTCGCGGGAGCGGTCGCTCGCACGCGGGAAATCCGGCCGAGCTTGCGCGAATTCGAAGCGCTTCTGGACGCCGAAACCAAAGTGAACTGTTAACCGAATAAAACCCCTGGGACCCAAGACCGGCCCACGGTTTTTGTGGTCCGCATTGCCTGTTGCTCGTCAAACAATTTATGTCAGCTAAAGTCCGAATCCCAACGCCACTGCGCAAACTCACCAATAACGAAGAGGTCGTCGAAGTCACCGCCGCCACGGTCGGCGAAGCCATTGCGGAATTGCAAACCCGCTTTCCCGGAATCAAGGAACGCCTCCTCGATGACAGCGGTTCTGTGCGACGATTTGTAAATGTTTACGTGAACGAAGAAGACATTCGTTTCCTGCAGAATCAGCAAACGCCTATCAAGAGCGGCGATGAAATCAGCATCATTCCCGCGATTGCTGGCGGTTAACAGCCCGGCGCTTTCCCCTCCACCCATGGCCACTCGATTGAACAAAAAACCGGCGTCATCCCGGACGCGCATGGATCAGAATCAAAAGACGCGGCTTTGGTTGATGTACCCCGCGCGATTGATCACCAACCCGGTGATCTGGCAACTCGGCCACAAATTCAAAGTGGTCACCAACGTCCGGCAAGCGAGCGTCACCGATGAAATCGGAATCGTTTGTCTGGAAATTGAAGGGCAGCGCGCCGAGATCAAGAACGCCATCAAATGGCTCGAGAAAATTGGCGTCAGTGTCGAACCGGTCGAGATCAACGTCATCGAAAGTTAGGGGCGGCTGTTCCGAGGGGGGTGTTGGATGGGGATTATGGCAACTGATGGAGAGGCGGAATCCCGGTTTTGATTCCTCGCTTGACCGCTGGGGTTCAGAGGATTATACCCGATATCGCCTGAGCCTGTGTGTGCCGTAACCCAAAACCAAAAACCATATGACAAAGCGTGACCTGGTCGTCCGAATTAGTGAAGAGACCGGCTTGGTGCAGCAGACGGTGTTGGATGTTGTTCAAAAAACTCTCGATTACATTGCGGAAGCCGTTTCCAACGGCACAAAGGTCGAGTTGCGGAACTTCGGAGTTTTCGAGGTGAAAGTGAGGAAAGCTCGCGTGGGACGCAATCCGAACAAACCGGCTGCGGATGTGCGGATTCCTCCTCGGGCGGTGGTGAAGTTCAAACCGGGAAAGGAAATGCGAGAGGCTGTTTTGAAACTGACTCCCAGCGACGAAACCCCATCCTGATCGATCCGGGCAGTGGAGCGCTCCTGGATGCAAATGGCGGAGCGCTTTTTTTATTTCATGGAACGTTTACCTGGCTTTCGAGATTTTTTTCCTGAACCCATTCCCCACAAGGACGTCTGGAGCGCCGACGCACGCCAATACATTTTTTCGCAGTGGCGCGCGGCTTGCCAAAGGTATGCTTTCCGCGAATACGACGGCCCGCCGCTGGAACCGCTCGAACTCTATACCCTCAAAAGCGGCGCGGAAATTGTCGGGCAGCTCTACAATTTCAACGACAAAGGAGATCGCGCCGTGGCGTTGCGCCCGGAGATGACGCCGACCCTGGCGCGCATGGTGGCAGCGCATGAACGGAATTATCGCAAGCCCATCAAATGGTTTGCCGTGCCGCAACTCTTCCGATACGAGCGTCATCAACGAGGGCGGTTGCGCGAACATTTTCAATTGAACGCGGATATCATTGGCGAAACCGATCCCGCATCGGACGCCGAATTGATCGCTTTGCTGATCGACTCGTTGCGTGCCTTGCGGTTGTCAGCGGAGGATTTTGTCGTTCGCCTGAGCAGTCGCAACGCCTGGCAGGATTTTTTCAGTCGGCGCTGCCCGGATGCAGCGCGGGCTTACGAATTCTATCAGGTGATCGATAAGCTCGAGCGCGAGGAGGCGGAGGTGAGCCGGGAGAAGTTGAGCGCTCTGGGCTTTTCACTCGAAGAAGTGCAGGAGTTCATTCGACAGAGCGAGCCGACGCCCGAACTGAAATGCGTGCTGGAAAATCTGAACGCGCGCGGGCTGGGTGAATTTGTGCGGGTGGATTACAACGTCATTCGCGGGCTGGCTTATTACACGGGAATTGTCTTTGAAGCATTTGCCAAAGGGACCGAACTGCGCGCGATCGCCGGCGGAGGCCGGTATGATAATCTCGTCAAATTGATTTCGGGCGGGAAAGTGGATCTCCCCTGTGTCGGTTTTGGAATGGGCGATGTGGTGCTCCTCGAATTGCTTCGTGAAAAGCAAAAGCTGCCCAAGTTGGATGGGCAGATCGATTTGTTCGTGGTGGTGGAAGACGAACAATGGCGGGCCAAGTCCCTCGCCGTCGTGCAGCAACTTCGAGAGGCGGGAGCCAGTGTGGAATACGCTTTCACACCGGCCAAGCCAGACAAGCAATTCAAACGGGCTTTGGATTTAAAGGCCTCCTTTACCTGCAAAATCGAACTCAATGATCGGGGGGAAGTTTGCGTGCGCCTGAAACACCTGAAATCCCGCGAAGAAAATCTGCTATCAGTGCCTGAGGCCATCGAAGCCGTCATGAAAAATCAGGCGACGCGCTCAAGCGAGCCTCGCTGATTTTTGAGTCGCGCGGGTTTTTCCAAGCCCGCCTTTGAAGGAAAGATCGCGGGATCGTGCGTGTCGCATCCGCTCGTCGGGCGCGGAATGGCGCGCAAAGCGACTCAGCGCAAGAGCGGAACCAAGGAACGCAATTCCCGCGCGATCTCTTCCCGCTGCGAAGGGACGAAACCGGTAAGCAGGAGAATTTTGTCGATTTGCGAGAGCAACGCTCCCTTCTGCGCGTGACTCGAATTGGCCAGGTCCTCGCGGATTTGCCGGGCGTGCAGAGCGAAACCAGCCGAATCGAGATCACCTTCGATGGCTTGAGCGAGCCACTCCATCTTGTCTGCAGTTTGCGTCATTGAGATACCTCCGTTCATAGGGAGAAAGCTATGTCTCTCCCATCGTTTGTCCACTCGCGTCCGAAATTATTTCAGAGATGTCTCGGCTGGAAATCCGGCTGTAACCTCAAATCCTGGGAAGGCGTCTGAGCGAGCCGGCATGAATCCGCAACATTTCCGCATCCTTCCAACCTTCATTCTTCTGGTCACGGTCTGGTCAATCAAAGCTCAAAACGATCTGAAACTTGAGATCACGTTTGACCCGCAGAATCGCCTTCAATTGCAATGGCCGGGACAGAGCAACGAAGTCGCGTCGCTGGAATGGTCGCCAGATCTCACCCGGCTGGAATGGATCGAACTCGAAAAGGAGGAAGTCGAATTGCGCTGGTTCGATGGCCGATGGCAAGCGCGGGATCTGCGACCGTTACTCGGAGCGCGTTTTTACCGGTTGAGATTTTCGACGGCGCTTCCGAACAGCCGAATTCTTTTTCCACCCAGTCATTTCACAATGCCGTTCGGCGATTTCCTTTCATTCGCCGGCACTGCGGATGCCGAACAATCTGGTCTGACATTGCATTGGGATTTCGGCGATGGCTCGACGGCCACGGGTCCGCACCCGCCGGCCCACACCTACGCGCTTCCGGGGAATTACGAGGTAACACTTGAGGCGATTAATTCGGCGGGTGTTTCCGATCCTTCGCCCGCAACCAACCAGATTCATGTCCTGCCGCTCGTCCCCAGTGATGCCTTCGGAATCAGTCTCAGTTCGACATATCTGGATGTTACGCGCACGCCGCGGGCACTGGAATTGGTCAGCCGGGCTGGAGCGGGATGGGTGAGACTTCCGTTGACCTGGGGGCGATTGCAACCCACCGAAATGCATTCAAAATCGAACCGGTTTGAATTCCGCGAGCATGATGCCTTGGTGAGCATGGTTCGAACACAACGGCTGAACGTCCTCGGCATGCTGGCCTACGGAACGCAATGGAACAGCACTGCTCCACCGGAAGTCGTCTCGCCTGCGCAACGGGAACACTATCCGCCGCGCGATTACGATGCCTGGGCGCGTTATGTGTATGGAACCGTTTCGCACTACAAACAGGAGATCCATTTTTGGGAAATCTGGAATGAGCCCGACCTCGGATTTGCGGGCAGTCCCGGCGACCCTTGCCAAACTGGTTTCTGGTGCGGAACCGCGGCGCAGTACGCCTGCTTGCTTGCCCTGGCCTATCGCGAAATCAAACGGGCCGATCCGGAAGCGCAGGTTGTTTTAGGGGGGCTCGCACTCGACGGCCCTCCAGGCCAATTCAATCCCAACTTCCTCTCCGAAATTCTCGATGACCCAACCCATCCCGCCGGAAATCATTTCGATATCGCTGCGTTTCATCATTATGGCGAAATGCGGGAGGGGCAAAGGCGTCTCGATTATGTGCGAAGTGAATTGAGCCGCAAAAATCTCGCCCATCTGGATTACCGAAATGGGTCATGCCAGCGAGTCACGACATCAACGCGTGCCCGGTTATGAGAACGGTCCAGAGTCGCAGGCGCAATATGTGCGTGACTTTGTTCCGGCCCTTTTTGCGCAGGGTGTGGCGCGGCTCTTTTGGTTCCAACTGAATGACGCGCCTCAATTCACCGGCCCATTCGAAACTCACGGATTGCTTGATACCAATCTGCTCTCGAAACCGGCCTATCATGCATTTCAATCCGTAGCCGCGGCCCCAACCCTCTACGGAGTTTTGCCCGCCGATGAGGTCAGCGAACGCACCGTCCGGGAAACCATTGACGCGGGTTGCCGCCGCATGGATGTCGAATGGGCTCGCCAGGAAACGGCTCCGGGTGTTTTTGCGTTCGATTCCTTGCGCGAAGTGATCCGAGAAACCGAGTCGGCGGGGTTGCGTCTCTTCCCCACTCTTTACGTTGGGCGGGGCTGGATGAACCAACGCGTTCCCCGCGCCGAAGGGGCGAAAGAGCCGCGATCTTTTCCGCCAATTGATCTGCAATCCAGTCCCGATCCGGTGCATTTGCACAGCCGGACCTACTATCAATTTGTGCGCCGGTTCCTCGAGGAATTCCGCGGCCATTTCGATTACATCGCCATCGAGAACGAACCAAACTCGATTCTTTATTGGGGCGGCGGAATTGTGGACACGAACACCAACGCCATCGATCCGGTCCGCGCTTCATTGGAATATGTCTGGCTCGTCAAGACCGCCTACAAAGCCATCAAAGAAATCGATCCCGCGGTCCGCGTCATCGACGGCGGCATGGTCACAGGCGTGTGGGGGAATGTCATGGCCAAGGATTGGCTCGAAACGAAAGCCAGATCGCGCGACGAAGCGATTGATTTCGCGTTTCAATATTACACCGTCGGCATTCCCGCCAATCCCGAGTTCGCCAATGTGACGCGTGATCAACTCGCCGATATTTTGGAAGGGCGGGTTCAATCCGATTTCCTCACCAACACCTGGCCGCGTGTCATCACCATCATGGATGGTCTGGCCGGCGTGGTGGACGGTTTCAATTTTCATTATTACGAGAGCTACCGTTGGATACCGCAACTTGCCGATTGGATTCGCGACCGCACCAGCCGCGCGCCGGTTTCCTACTTGACCCCGGTCGTCTGCAATGAAATTGGCATTCGCGGCACCGCTAAAACCGGATGCGATCCGGCCGATCCATTTGCTCCCGAGGAACTCGATCGCCAGGCTCGGGAAACCTGCAAAACGCTGGTGGCATGTCGCGTGGCCGCTTTGCCGGTCGTCACCTGGTTTTCCATCGACACAGTCTGCGCCACCAACCGGATCCAGACCGACAACATCAGCCTGCTCAACCTCGATCACACCACCTTGCGAGCGTGCGGCGAGGCGTTCCGCCGGGTTACCCGCCTCCTCAATGCGCATGGCCGCTGGCATCGCGCGGTGGCGAGTGGTCCTGACCTGTTTCAATACGAATTTCTGGATGCGAGCGCGCGCCCCGTTTTGGTCGCGGCCTGGACCGAAAATGGTCCGATGGAAATAACCCTGGCGGTGCCCGCCGGCTTTAGCGAAGTGGAAGTTACCGATTACCTCGGGCGCGAAACGGTCGAGCAAATCACCTCGGAGACTTTCACAATCGCGGTGGAATCGCCAGTGTTTATCCGCTGGCGGTGAAGCGAGCGGGAAAGCTTACTTGACGTTGCGAAGGCTGGACACTTCGGTGATCAGCCATTGCTTTTCAATTTTCTGAAGAACGAATTTCAACTCGTGAACGATTTCGTTTTTTTCCCCGTTCAAATCGATGAGCGCGGTCAGCTGCGCTGTGGCGCTCTGCTTGTCCGGCGCAATTTCCAGTTCCACTCCAGGAAAATGGATCTGCGCCTGTTTGACATTTGCCTGCACCGCCAGCAGTGCTTCCCGCAATTCGGCTCGATCCGTGATCGGCCCGAAATCGCGGCCGCGTCCCTGGAAATGAATGGAAATATTGGCGCTGAACAGGTCCACCAATTGATTGGCTTTGGCCAGCCGAACGAGCATCGATTCGCCGGACTCGATCGAAGCCAAATGAGAGAGGCGCTGCAGCCGCGCGCGAATTTGCTTTTCGTCACTTGGGAACAACACGAAATACCCCCAGAGCAAAAGGCTCAGGCCAGCCAAAACCCAAACGCCACGAATCATCTTTTTCAAAATAACACCTTGCCGGCAATCCGGTCCCGCGTGATGCGATCGAACTGATGCTGATGCTGGCTCATCGACCGGTTGTCGCCGATGTAAAAATACTCGTCGGGCCCGAGATCCACTTCGGGAACCATCCAGCGCGCCGGTTGCAACTTGAGATACGGTTCCTCCAGCGGCTCGCCGTTGATCAGTACCACGCCGCCATGAATGGCGATGCGTTCACCGGGAAGTCCAATCAATCGTTTGAGGTACATCACGCGCCGGCCGGCCAGTTGAATGCCGACGACATCGCCCCGTTGCGGATCACGTGTGCGGTAAGCGAACCGATTGATGAAATTGATTTGCCGGTGCCGATAGGCCGGCTCCATGCTCGATCCTTCCACGCGAAATGGAATGAGGATGTACCAGAAGACCACGAAGCTGACGACCGCCAGGCAGCAGGCACGAATAAACGTGCGGCGCGGCGAGCGGCCGATCAGTAACCGCATCCACCACGCGGGCGAATTGGGCGCTGGCTGTGACTCCGACATGGGGACACCTCTAGCGCAAGGCCTGTAAAAATTCCAGCAAATCACGAAAGTCCTGAACCGTCAGCGCCTGTTCCAGTCCTTCCGGCATCAACGAAAGCTCCAAGGGCGCAAACGTCACGATCCGGTCGGCTGGAACCGCCACTTCCTTTCCGTCCGCCGTCACCAGCGCGACGGTTCCCTCTGGATCTTTGCGCCGCACCAGCCCTGAATAAACTTCGCCGTCCTTGGATTCCAAAATGTGCGTGACCGATTGCGGCGCGATATCCCGGGAGGGTTCCAGGATCGCTTCCGCCAGCTGCTCGCGCGACCGCGAACGGCCGATCACCGAAAGATCAGGCCCGATCTCCCCGCCACGCCCTTGCACGCGATGGCAGCGCGCGCATCCGGTCATCGGATGGAAAAAAACGCGGCGCCCGGAATCGGCTTTGCCCTGGCCTTTGACCGCTTCATACCACTCCGCGTCGGTCACAGGACGACGAATGAGCATCGGCACATCCTCGGGCGGTCCGGCCGGGAACAAAGCCAATTGCAATTGTTCGAGCAATGGCCGGTTGGCATGAGCGTTCGGTTCGAGCAGGAGTTGGCGCCACCGCTTTTCCAGCGATTCCTCGAATCCATGCATGCGCAATCCGCGCGCTGCTTCGATCCGCACCTCGAGATCGGGGTCCTCCAAAAGTTCAATCAACAGCGGCAGTGTTCGCGTCGATTGATTCAATAATCCGAGGATCGCTTCCGCACGCAAGTTTTCGGGGTAACGAGGATCGATCGCCAAATCCTGAAGAACGTCGCGCACTTCAACACTGCTCGAACTGGCCAGCGTGCGAACCGCTTCCAGCTGCAGCCGCGGATCGGTCGCGCTCAGGAAACCGGCGACGAAGGCTACGTTGGTTTTCGTTTGCGGTGGCGGAATCATGGCGAGCGCCAGCGCGCGCACATGAGCCGGTTTGCTTTCGTCCCGAAGCACCCGATCGAGCAGTTCGCTGCCGGCCAGCCCTTGCGCCCAGATCGATCTGGCCTCGCCCGAAGCGGGGGCCAATTCGTGCATCGTGGCCAAATACGTTTTGAAGAATCGCGGCGAAACCGGCCCCACATTCAAAGCGGCATCCACTTCTGAAGCCAGATTCGTCAGCTTTTTTTCGCCAGCCCAGATCAACGCCATCAGGCGCACCGACTCCTCCGGATCGCGCAACGCGGTTTTCACCACCGTCACCGGTTCTGCAATATCGGCGCGCCGCAGCGCGAGCAATGCGCCCAAACGAATGGCCGCATTCTCCGAGCGAAGTTCGGCCTGAACTTGGGGACGATATTCACGGCGGGCGGCCGCGCCAATGGCCGCCGAATTGAGGAATGGGTCGGCATTTGTCCAGGCCTGTTTCAACCTGACAAACTGGTTCGTCGAGTGACTCGAAAGCAGTTCGAGCATCTCCTGACGCGCCGACGCAGGATCCCGCGCCGGAATGGAGGCCGCTTCCCGCCCCTCTTTCAGGCGCAGCCGCCAAATTCTTCCTTTCTGATGAACGGCGTATTCTTTGTCCGCCCAATCGGTGATGTAAATCGATCCGTCCGGTGCGGCCGCAATTCCCACGGGTCGAAAAGAGGGATCACCCTGAATGACGATTTCCTTTTGCGCTTTAAATGAAGCGCCCGAGGTTCGCAACCGATACCGTTCGATCGCATTATCGCCCCACGAAGTGACGAGCAAGCTATGGGCAAATGCCGCGGTCAGCTTCGCCCGGGAGCAATCGAGCACGCCCGAAGGGGCTTCACCGGTGCCGGCGATCATCGGCAATGTTCCCGGCAATTCGCCTTCCCAAGCATCGAACGGATGCAAGCCACTCCGGCCAAATCGAAACCGATAACCAAAATCGGCGTGCCGAACGACATCGAGCAACCGGCAAGGCGGCCGTCCATCGGGATCATTGTCCACGGCAAATAAATTGCCCGCCCGATCGAATTCGAGCGCGAACGGATTCCAAAAACCGGTGGCAAACAATTCAACCCGGCTCCCATCGGGCCGGCAACGAAAGACGTTTCCCCCCTCGCCTCCTCCCGTGTGGCTGCTCCCGTCGGAACCGCGAATGGTGTATTTGCGTCCGAGATTTTCTCCCAGGCCGAAGTAAAGCCAGCCGTCCGGCGAGAAGGCCAGCCCATCGATCCCATTGTGCGGGTAGTTCTCCTCCGTCATCATTTCTACAATGGTCTCGCGACCTTCGCTCTTCCCGTCGTTGTTGCGGTCGAGCAATCGGACGATGCCATTGCGATGGGACAAGAACAGATCCTTCCCCGGCGAAAACGCCAGGTTCATCGAGGCGCGCAAATCCTCGGCAAAAATTCCCATGCGATCGGACTGGCCATCGCCATTCGTGTCTTCAAAAATTTTGACGCGGTCGGTTTTCGGTCCGGGATAATCCGCTTTCGGCTGGTGTGTGTGCGATTCGATGACGAACACGCGTTGTTTCTCATCCACGGCGATGCCGATGGGAGTGACAATGTGCGGAGGCGCTGCGAACAGAGAAATCTCCAGATCCGGATCACGCACTTCGAGCACGGGCGATTCCGCCGC
>JBFMDG010000024.1:0-23146 GCA_040754135.1 Verrucomicrobiota bacterium | reverse complement strand
CTCCGAAACGGAATCCAGCCGTCGCGCCAACGAGCATTCCCGCGCAGCAAATCATCAATGCCTCGACCACCGGATGCGGGCGGGTCGCCCAATTGCCTTCGAGCAAATTCGCGCAGATCGTGGCCTGGATTTCCACGCCAGGCGCTTGTTCACCCGACCAGCGCGAAAAGGGCGTGCGATGAAGGTCGGTCGTTTTGCTTCCCTGATAAGTGATGATGGGCGCCATGCCGACAAAGACAATTTTGTTGGTAAAGAAATCTTCGGGCAGCGCTCTTGGTTCCAACACCTGATGATAACTGGCGTGCGCCAGCGAATTGGGCTTTCCGTAAAAGCGAATCCATCGTTCCGTGGCCGATCTGGGCGGCGCGCGTTCGAGCATGACCGCGGCTCGTTCCGCAAAAGGCATTTGTTCAAAATTGATGTAATGGCGCCGAATAACGCCATCCGTTTCGAGAGGCAATTCAACCAGCCCGTGTTGAGAGGCTTCGCGCAAACTCTCCGTCGGAAGCAAATGGCGCGTGACTGCCGGTGCGGAGGAAGACTGAGACTCGCGCAAGGTGGAAGCCAAAAGCACTTTCCCGTGCTTTCGCATGGCCGCGGCCCATTGCTGATCCACCGTCGGATCGGGCCACGGTTCGTCGCAAAGAATGTCGAACGCGACCAATCGAGCGCCGCGGTGGCGGAGTTCCTCGAGCAATGCGGCGTGCAACGCGCGGTTCCATGGCGCCTGTGGCGGTTGCTGCAAGCGCGTCCGCGATTCTTCATCCATGTAAACCACCACCACATCTGGCGGAGGCGCGGGCGTGCTGAGGTCACTCAACAGATCGAAGCTGAGCGCAGCCAGGCCGGCGTCCCATGGCGCTACCAATGCGGCCAGGCCGATCGCCGCGGCGGCCAGCCCCGCCCAAAGCGCGTTTCGTTTTTGTTGATAAAATGTTTGGAAAAGGTCGCGCCGCATTGGTGTGCTACCAGAGAAGCTTCAGGCTCAGGGTGAATGTTCGGTTGCGATAGGGCTCGGCGAAAAAATTCAAAGGATGAATGCGGTAATCCGCGTCGGTGGCGTTCAAGATCCCCACTTGCCATTCGGCTCTTTGCTGCCAAAAGCGATAACCGACAAAAAAATTCAGATGCCAGAACTGATCGTCGCCAATGGCGGGATTGTGGCCATCGTTGTCCTGGGCGTAAAACTGCAGTTGCGCGCGCGAAAAGAAACCGGAGCGATGATGAAACAACCCAGTCAGGCGAACTTCGTGCAGCAGCGCTTCGATTCGTTGCGCCGGTTGAAAGCCGTTCAACCGCGCATTGGCCGCCATGGCATCGGTGATGCCCGCCTCGAATTCCGCGTGCGACACGCGGTAGGCTGCGCCGATCGTCCAGGAATCGCCGATCAGCCGCGACAGGTCGATGCTGGCGGAGCGCTCTTCGAAATCGAGCTGTTGGTTCAGATGCGAAACAATCAAAGGCGGCGTGGCGGCGAGTTCATACGCTCCCAGGCGCCGCGCCGCTTCGGCGCGCAAGCGTTCCACGGCGATTCCGGCGTAGGTTTTCTTGCCGATTTTCTGATCCCAGGCCACGCCGGCAACTTCTTGGGCTTCGCCATTGATCGATCCGGCGACGCTTTCTGGCGTGATGCTGCGAAACGCTTGAGTGAATCCGGCGAGTTGCGATGACTCGAGGGAGAAACTCCGTTCGAGACTGACGCCCCCGAGAGATCGACTGTAGCTCCCGCGCAGGGTGCCCCCTTTCCAAGCGGTGAAGACGAGTCCGACTTTGGGCGACCATTCCGTTTCGGCTGTCCGGTCGGCGGCGACCGGGCCGTGGCGGTGATTGAGCGGGAAAGTTAAGCGGCTCACATCCACTCCGCCAATGACGGTGAGCTGTTCGAGGAGTTTCCAATAATCGTAGGCGTAGCCGCTGAGGCGTTCGATATCATAGCTGGGATTTTGAAAGCCATTTGAAAAATAAAACGACGGCAACCCCGTCTGGCTGGTCGCCGATTCCGTGTTTTCGATCTGAAGATCTCCTCGTTGATACCGCATTCCGGCCGTGAAAGTGTGCGTTCCTGCATCCCAAATCTGCTGCGCTTCCACATTGAACAGGCGCAGTTCGCTTTCATACCGCTGTCGCAACGGCACAATGCGCGTCAAACTGATTGCGCCCGAGTTGTTGCGCTGGAAGACAACGCGACGGTCCGAATCACTGGCGACTTCGAGCGTGTCCTCGAAAAATCCCGCGAGCATCAAAGTATGAATGCCCGGCTGCCATTCGCGATGATAGCCCGCCAGGAACAAAGGCTTCTGCGATTCTTCAAATCGCAACGAACGGTTCACGTCGAAAGGATCAAATCGCGCCGCCAGGTCGCCCCCTTCGGCGTCGTAGCTGATCGCTTGCAGATAAATCGTATCCTTCAAACTGAGTTGTTGCTTGATCTGCGCCGAAAGCGTGAGTTGTTCAAAATCATGATTGGGCCGCTGCCCGTTCAACGAGGAATAAAACGCATCGAACGAATAAGCGGTTGACCCGAACCGCGCGTATTGCGAAGCCGCCTGCAGCCAGTCGCCGGCGCTCGCGTATTCGGTCGTCGAAGCTGCTCCGAAATGATTTCGATCAAAAAGCGTCGAGTATTCGTGCTGGCTGAGATGGGTTGATAACGGCGTTCCTCCCACAGGGGAGAGCAGGTTGGCCAGCAGGAATTCCTGGAGCCATGGGGTTTCGTAGCGCAAGGCGGTTTGCCGCGGATCTCGCAGCAGGTTGTAACTATTGGCTAAAAACAAATGGGCGGAAAAGTTGCCGTAATCCGCGGCCGTGGCTGCGACCGCTTCGCGAAAAGCTTGTGACTCGAGACCCGCCTTCGAGTAGAGCCGGGCGAGATTCGCGCCGCGCACCGCCCGATCTTCATCGAGCAGGAAATTGGATCGATACAAGCGTCTCGAGTCATTGAGCTCCTGGCTCCTTTCCAGGTCGGCAATGGCCTGGTTGAATTCGTTTTGGCGCTCGCGCAATAAACTCGAATAAAGCCACGCGGTTGGCTCCTGCGCATCCAATTCCTGCGCCATGCGAATGTCCTGCCAGGCTTCACCCATGTGGCCGGCATGAAAAAAAGCCTTCCCCAAATACGTGCGATGCAACGCGCGCAACGGCTCCAGCGTGGCCGCTGTCTGCAAATCGCGCGTGCCTTCGTCGATTCTACCGCTGCGGATCAAGCACAGCCCTTTGCCCAGCCACGCCTCGCCCATCGCTGGTTCCAGTGCGATGGCGTGATCGAAAGTTTGAATGGCTTCGTGGATCCGGTTTTGCGCAGCGAAAAAGAATCCTTCGATGACCCAGGCCTGCGCCAGTTCGGGGGCTGCTTTTCTGGCGAGCCGCGCTTCCTGCGCCGCCCGTCGCAAATGGCCATGAGCAAACTGAAGCTCCGCCAGTTTGGCGCGTGCGAAGGCAAATTCGGGATCGGCCGCGGCGGATTTGCTGGCCAGTTCTAACGCGCGACTCAAGTGGCCGCGCGACTGTTGATAATAAGCTTCGCCAAGCATTTCGGTGCTGGTCACGGGGGCCGAAGTCCCGGATGAAACCGTCTCCTGCCGTAACACCGAAGCCACCAGCTGTTCGAGGCCGCGTCGCACCGATTGCTCTTGCGCGCTTTCGCTCGCGAGCGGACGGAGCCATTCGCGCGCTTCCGTGACATTGCCCGACGCCAGGAGGAGCGCCGCTTTGAACAAGCTCTCGGCGCGATTTTGCGGAGCGGTTTGCGGCATCAATTCCGCCGCGCGGCGCGCGCTCCCGCTTTGATAAGCCTCGGCGGATGGTTTCCATGCTGCGGACAGTGAATCGAGGTCGCGGAGATTGAGCACCGCAGGGTAAAAAAGAATCCATTGCGCGAGCTCGGCGATTGGCGGCGCGGTTTCACGCACCAGCTCGGCATTGCGACCGACGATTTGTTCGCCTTTGGAAACGGTGATTCGCTCGGCACTGCTGGCTTCGACCTCCCCATCGAGGACGAACAGGCGGGTGGCGCCGTCTCCGGCCACATGCACCAGATATTCTGTTCCGCGCACCACGGCGGAAATGGTCGGACTTTTCACTGGCGTGCTCCCGGGGCGATTGCGATGAAAGAAATAAAACCAGCCCTGCAACAGCCGCCAATAACCGTTGCGATCTTCCGGCTCGGGCAACGCCATCAAGCTCGATTCGCCCATGCGCGCGAGCGTCCTGTCCGCCATTTCAATCACTGCGCGAGAGCGTGGACCGGTCCTCAACTGATCGCCGGCGGCGAACACCTGATTCGTGTAAGCAGGATCCCACGCGTCCGAGCCGCGCCGGGAAAATTCGACGCGTCCCTCGAATTCGATCAGGCGGGCCTGGCTCGAAGTGGCATCGGCCGCCGTAATCGTCGAGACAAATAAAATCGCGGTGAGAAAGATCAGACCAGCCCAATGGCAGTAAATGATCAATGCGAGGGTTTTAACGCGTTTCACGAAGTTCATGCGTGTTCTACCTGAGATACGACCAAAGGGTCGAGAAACTTTCATGCGTGCGTGCTCGGAGTGAAATGCGAGGCGCAGTTCTGTGATTTTCGTTGCTGAAAGATGCTGGTTTCGGAGAACGTATCGTAAGCAGCCGAATGAATTCCTGTTATTTCAGCTGCCACGTTGAAGATGACGCGCCCAGCCCAATCCATGTCCCCACTCCGCGATTCACTCCCATGATTCACCCTCTTTCAATGCTGCGCCCGATTGTTTGGATTTTTCTGTTGAGTATCCACGCCGCCAGTGCGTGGCTCGTGTGGTCCGCAGATTCCGGACTTGTGATTTCGCCCGCGCCCTCTCTTGCGTTTCAACAGGAAGGCGCGGTGGCCAGCAACGGCCGCGATTTCCTTCTGGTGGAGGTTGTCGCAGATAGCGCCCGCTCGCTTCGTGCCACGTTGGTGCGTGGGGACCGCACGCTGGCGCGGCAAGTCACGGTGGCGAATGTTCCTCCTGGAACGATGCCCGCGGTGGCCAGTAATGGCGCCGACTTTCTGGTGGTGTGGTCCGCGGGCCGCAACGGCCCCATTCATGCCGCCATTTTGAATGGTGATGGAGAAATCACAATCCAGCCGTTTCAAATCAGCAATGATTCCAGCGCCAGCATTCCATTGGTTGCCAGTAACGGAACCGATTTTCTCGTGGCGTGGTCGAGTTCGAGCCATTACACCACGCGCGTTTCGGCATCGGGGCAGGTTGCCGTTTTCAATGGCCGCGCGCTGGAACACAGCTTGGGCATTGACGTGGCTCTGGGCACGAATGGAGAGATTTATCTGCTCGCTGGCGCCGATCCTTTCAATGCCGGCGTGCGCGTCCTCCGACTTGATGCCGATGGCCAGGCGCTCGGCGAACCCATTCCTTTGACGACCGGAGGATTTGAACGATGTCCCGATATCGCCAGTCAGGATGGGATCTTTTTTGTAGGCTGGGTCGAATCAGGCGGACAAGGCAATGTCTTAAAGGCCTTGCGCATGGCGGGTGACGGCACGTTCCTCGATGCAAACCCGCAGACCATTCCAACGGAACCTTCCAACATGCCGATCATTTTTGTTCGAGAGCGGGCGGGAGTGTTGCGGGTGGGGTATCTGAATCATCAGCCAATCGTCGTTTGGATCAGCCAGGCCGCTGGATCGCTCGTTTGCGCCAGGATTGGCAATGCCGATCATCGTTTCGACAGTCCGGCCGCCGTTACGAGTGCGGTTGGACTGCAATCTTACCCCTACTTTGCCAGCAACGGCGCCACCGCTTTCACCGGATGGATTCCCGGTGCGGCCTGGATTTCAACCGCAGGAACGAAACCACTTCCGATCATCATTCCCATGGCCACTCCGGCGTTTCGCGCTGGCGTGGGACCCCAACCGATTCTTCCGCAAGCGCAGTTGGTCGATCCTGCCGAAAACAATTACGGCACAATGACAATCACCCTCTCCGAAAACGGCCTGGCTGAAGACAGACTTTCACTCCAGTCGCGCGGCGCTGTTGCCATCGAAAACAGTTCGATCCGTTATGAGAATACCGTCATTGGTTCGTGGAGCGGCGGCATGGCCGGCACGCCGCTGCGCGTCTTATTCAATGCGAGCGCAACCCGAACCTCCGTGGAAGCGGTGCTCCGAGCAGTCCATTTCGATACGGTGAGTTCGACGCAATCGATTCGCACGATCGAATTCGGCCTGGTCACGGTCCAAGGCGATCACCTGCAACCCGCGCGTGCCACACTGGTATTTGATTTCAACGACTCCGGTCTCGAAGTCTCCACCGCCGCATCTCTGGGCATCGTTTCCGCTGGCCGCGTCGTAAGCCATGGCAATGGATTTGTTTTGCTGCGAGCTCAGGGAGCCGACGTAGAAATCATTCACCTCAATGCCGATCATTCGATTGCCAGCCAGGCGCTTTTTCCAGGCACCACGATTTCGGCCAGCGCGCAAGCGGCCAGTAACGGACGCGACCTCTTGTTGGTCTGGTCGGCGGGGGAATCTGGTCCCATCAAAGGCGCGATTCTAAACCTCGAAGGCGGACCGAAGTTGAATCCGGCATTTACCATTGCTGATCGCCACAGCTCCTGGCCGCCATGGCCGGTGGTGGCCAGCGACGGGACCGACTTTCTCGTGGCCTGGGTGGATGCGCGCGAGTCACGGCCGGTACTCTACGCCACGCCAGTGACCGCGACTGGTCAGGTAGCGATGCTCAACGGGAGAGCACTTGATGCGGGCAGCTTCGCCAAGCATAGCCTCGCGTTGACCAGCAATGGCGATCATTATTTCCTCGTGTTCAGCGATTTCTTCAACTCGACCGTGCCTGCCGTGCGCGCAGTGCGCATCGAGAAGAATGGATCGCCGCTTGGCCTTCCCTGGACGCTGGTGAGTTCAGGCGCCTATCAAATGAATCCGGCTGTGGCCACGCACAACGGAAATTATTTGGTGATCTGGAAACAGGTGAGCGCCGGCGTGTTCATTTACGGCACGCGTGTTGCCGCTGACGGCACGGTGCTCGATCGGGACGGATTGGCCATTATGACTGATCAAACGCTCGCGCCGTTTGATCCTGTCAACGTGGGCTTCATTCAAGGAAAACCGCTCGTGACGTGGCAAGGGTACCCCGCGCAGTACGCGCTTTACGCGCGTCTCGGAGATAGCAATGGCAGGTTTACTTTGCCGCACATGATTTTGGGCCGCGCCCTCCAGGGGCTGGGTGGCATCGCTTCGAACGGATCGGAAGCCCTTGCCTCCTGGCTCACGGGCGCCGCTTGGCTGCGCGAAGCCCCGGTGCTTAATCCCCCGCCAGCCATCGTGTTGTCAGGCAGACAAACCACCGGGTACCGCGCGGGAACAGGCCCGGCAACGCTCGATGCGGCAGCGGAACTCGAAGCGAGCGCGACAACTGTTTTCAATCTGTTGAAGCTGGATGTGACCGGCGGTTCGGTCGATGACCGTCTTGCTTTGCAGAACAACGGACCGCTGGCTGTAACCGCGGACACCATTCAATTCAACAACATTCCGATTGGAACGCTCGCCGGGAACCGAACGAATGAAATCAAGATCGCGTTCAACTCGAACGCCACTCGCGCCGCGGTTCAGGCCGTGTTGCAAAACCTGACCTTTGACAACATTGCGGACTTGCCTTTGACCAGCATCCGCACGGTCAAATTCGACTTGAGCACGGCCGATGGAAAACACAGTCCGGCTGCGCAACTCTCGATCGTCTTTGTCCCCAAATTCATCAGCTATCCCGAAGTCACCACCGTCAGCCTTGGTGAAGGCTTTGTGTTGCGACCGACCATTGCCGCTTCCCCTTCGCTGGTGGGGCAATGGCGTTTGAATGGCGTGATCTTCCTGGGGACGACCAATTACAATCCGCTATTCCATCAGGGCCGGCTCGAAACTTCCGGGAGTTTCACCCTGGTTGTGGGAAACAATGGCGGGTGGACGGAATCGCCGCCGATGCTTGTTTTGCCGAACATTGGGACGTTGCAAGGAGGCGACGCGTTTGCCAACGGGTTGCCCTTATCTGGCGTGCAGGGAATGGGGAGAGGCATGAGCGACACGGCTACACGCGAGGCTGGCGAACCGATGCACGCAGGAAAACGGGGCGGACATTCGGTCTGGTTTCGCTGGCAGGCGCCGGCCAATGGCATTGCGACTTTTAAAACCACCGGCAGCGCGTTTGATACTTTGCTGGGTGTTTATACCGGATCGGCTCTGGGCGATTTGGTCGAAGTGGCCAGCGATGAAGACCGCGGCGGATTTCTCACCAGCAAAGTGCAATTCAACGCCACGGGCGGTACGACGTACCACATCGCCATCGACGGTTTCAACGGCGCGGCCGGCCACTATGTCATCAGTTGGGATTTCGAGGCTACGTCGGATGTCCTGCCTGTGATCACCTCCGCGCCGGCCAGCCACGCTGTGGTCATCGGCGGTGCAGCCGAGTTTTCCGTGAGCGCGTCCGGCAGCGGCCTTTCCTATCAATGGCTCCGCAACGACGTCGCAATTGCCGGAGCGACCCAGCCGGTTTTCATGATTCCTTCGGTTCAATATCTCGATGTGGGCAAATACACGGTGCAAGTGCGCAACAATGCGGGACGAACGGTGGACACAGCTCCGGCATTTTTGGAGACCGGCCCGTCACGCGAGGCGTTGTCCGAGGATAAACTGGAAGATTTGCTGGCGCGTGTGGGAATTCTGCGCGCGTCCTTGTCCTTGCATGACGGCATTTCCATCAACCGGACCAAACGGCACGCGGCAGGGCCGGGCGCGTTCATCTCGGTCGCTGCCGGCGCCATCGACGGCAAACTTTTGAGCAATCGCGATTCGACCAGTCAACCGGGCGAACCGAACATTTGCGGCGTGGCCGGCGGTGTGTCGCAATGGCTGGCGTTTCAGCCGGAAGCCGATGGCCATCTCGAAATCGACACGATCGGCAGCGACATTGACACATTGCTTGCCGTTTATCTCGGGACCGGGTTCCTCGATTTGGAAGAGGTGGCGTGCGATGACAACAGCGCGCCGGACGGTTTGCGCAGCCGGCTGGTCCTGCCGGCCAAAGCGGGCGTGATGTATCTCGTCGTGGTCGATGGCGCGAAAGGAGCGAAAGGCACGATCAAAATCAACTGGCGATTGCTCCCGGCCAGTTCACTGCGGCTTGATTGGAAGTTGCTCACCTCGGTGGACGGGCGCGGCGTGTTGTTGTCGGGATTCAATGCGAGCAAAGTTGTGTTGCAACGCACGGGTGATTTCAAAACATGGATCCCGGTCGTGACCAATCCTCCCGGCCGATTCGAATACGAAGTGCGTCCCAATCCATCCCTTCCGCAACAATTCTTCAAGTTGACCGAAGGACCGTAATCCGCCGCGCGCATTCCACAAAACACCGCGATGCCGAGAAAAGAGCGCGGCCAACCTGCGAGCGTGAATCGCTGCGCGTCCAATCCGATCACGCCCAAGTGACGTCCATTCGTGGTCGCACATGCACCAATGGAACTTCACCACGATTTTGGTTTGCCTTTGCCGTTCCAGACCGAAAACATCTGCCGCATGAGTCAACGTGCGAAACGCTCGAACAAATTTGCCGCTTATCCGCGCCTCAATCCGCTCGGCATCGGCAAAGACATTTCCGCCGCCGATTTAATCGATCAGACTTTTCTGGCCTACAATTCTGGCCGGCTCCGCGAAGCGGCCCGGTTGCTCACGACAAAAATGCTGCCGAAGGACGGCTTCATCGGCATGAGCCTGACGGGCGCGCTGACGCCAGCAGGCCTCGGAAAATCGTGCCTCATTCCCCTCATGAAAGCCGGGTTCATCGATTGGATTGTCTCGACCGGCGCCAACCTTTACCACGATCTGCATTACGGCCTCGATATGAAGCTCTATGCCGGATCGCCGTTTCTCAACGACGTTGAACTGCATCGCGACGGAGTCATTCGCATTTACGATGTGCTTTTCGATTACAACGTCTTGCTAGACACGGATGCCTTCGTTCGCGAAGTCATTCAATGTCCCGAGTTCCTGCGCCCCATGGGGACGGATGAATTTCATTATCTGCTCGGCAAATACGTGGCCGAACGCGGCCGCAAACTCGGGCTCAAGGACAGTTCCGTCCTGGCCACAGCTTACGAATGCGGCATTCCCGTTTTCACCAGCAGTCCCGGCGACAGTTCCATCGGAATGAATGTGGCCGCGATGGCCTTGCGCGATTCGAAACTTCTCTTCGACGTCAACCGCGATGTCAACCAAACCGCTGCCATCGTTTACGAAGCCAAGTCCAGCGGGCACACCTCCTCTGTGTTTATCCTCGGCGGCGGATCTCCAAAAAACTTCATGCTCCAGACTGAGCCGCAAATTCAGGAAGTGATGGGCATTCCCGAACGCGGCCACGATTATTTCCTGCAATGCACCGATGCGCGTCCGGATACGGGCGGCTTGAGCGGCGCCACGCCCGCGGAAGCTGTGAGCTGGGGCAAAGTCGATCCCAACACACTGCCTGATTGCGTCGTAGCCTACGTCGATTCAACCATTGCGCTGCCGTTGCTCACGGCTTATGCGCTCAGCCGCGTCAAACCGCGGCGCCAAAAACGGCTCTTTGACCGGCGCGAGGAACTCCTCGAGAAAGTGAAACAAAAATATCTGCGAACCGGCACGGTCACCAAAATCACCACCAGCCGGAAAATGGCCAAACGCTCCAGCGCTGTCGCCGTGACCAAAACGCTCGAACGCGATCGTTGAACGCCCGGCCGATCGGCTCGTTTCATGATCAACACCAAATCGGTTTTTTCTCCCATCGATCCTGAGGCCGATGGGTTGCGCATCCTGGCGACGCGATTTCGCGGGCGGGGCCTGCCGTCATCGCGTTACGATGTTTGGATGGCAAACCTCGGGCCGAGCGAAGCCTTGTTGCGCGAGGTGCAGTCCGGAAAAATCAATTGGACCGAGTTCGGACGCCGTTACCGCCAGGAACTGTTCGAAGGCGAAACCGTCGATCAAAAAAATGCCACCATCAAAAACCACGGACAGAAATTCACCTTGCGATTGCTGCAGGAATTGGCTCGGCGCGGTCCCATCACCTTGATGTGTCATTGCGCCAAAGAGGAAGCGCACTGTCACCGTCATCTGCTGCGCAAGATTCTCGAGGGCAAGATTTGACGGCACCGAATGGCGGACGCAGTCCCTTCACTTTGCGCTGCGGTGGCAAACGGAAGGCGGGACACCACTTTGGCCAACTTCCAGCGCGTTCGGTTTACTGACGCGGGTGGCCGAGGCCAAAGCGCCGTCGCCGTTTCGCTTTACCGGCGCAGTCCAAAGGGCTCAAATCCGTCGGCGGATTTGGATGAATCCGGTGCACATTTTGAGCGCGAGCAACGCCGAGCAAACCCACAGCAGTGGATCGAGCGTTTCTCGCCAGAGATATACTTCCACCGGGATCCACGCGTAAACCACCAGGCGCGGGCGGACCAGCCAGGCATAGGGGATAGCGAGGGCATTTCGCACCATGGCAAAGAGAACCACCATGCAGTAAAAGAACACATACAATCCTCCTGGCCAGGCGCCCGCGTATCCCGCATGGATCAGCGTCACCGTGCTGAAAGTCACCACCACCTGGTCGGCCATGGTGTCGGTGAACGACCCGCGATTCGATGCCTTTCCGATGAATCTGGCCAGTGGTCCATCGAGTCCATCCAGGACCAGGTGCGCCAGCAACAGAGCGAACGAGGTTGCGCGTGAACCCCACAGGAATGCCGGAGTAAATGCCAGGCCAGTGAACAACGAGAGCAGCGTGAGATGGTTCGGCGTGATCCGGAGCCGTGCGAGCAATCGCAGCAAAGGCGCCAGCCAACGCCCGCGCCACGTCTGCCATCGATTCATCATGGCTCCTTCGCCACCCGAATAGCAGGTGACTCCTGGCGGAGGTTCAATCGGAACAGCCATTTCAACGCTCCTCTTACACAACTTTAGTTTCGGAAGAAATCCCAATGGGAGATTCACCAGCGACTCCCCGTGATTCTTCCCGAATTCGTTGGCAGGCTTTCCTCATGGCTTCCGTGATGTCAAAGCGGATGGGGCGAAAGGTCAGCCCGCGAATGGCCGATCCGCTGTTGTGGAAAGCCACCCCTTGATGTTCGCAGCCGGAAAATGCCAGGTGCGTGTGGCCGAAATAACAATCGCGCACCGAGCCGCGCCATTCGGGCCACGCTGCATCAAGATAATGCGCCACGCGTTGCACCGTCTGCGCCTGCGGAAATTGTCTTCGATGCACCAGCCGTGTCAGGCCAAGCCGGTCCGCAGCCAGATAGGCCTGGCTGAAAATGCGTCCGCGTTGCCCGTCTTTTTCCCAGACCGCGCGATAACGGCGCAGCTCGTGCGCATCCATCCAGCGTTGAGCGCAATCGCCATGAAGAAACAATGCCGGGCCAAGGCGAAGCCAATGTTCGTGCCAATGCAATCGCGGTAATTCCTCGACGAGTGATTGCAGTTCCATGCGAAAGTCCGTCAGGCAATCGTGATTGCCCAAAACGAAGTGCAACTGGCAGCGCGGCAGGTTATGGACGAATGCGCGCAGCCAATCGCGCGAGGCGGCAATGGTGGTGCGGCGATCAGGCAACGTGCTCCAGCGAAAATCAAAAGTGTCGCCATTCAACACGATCACATCCGCGCACGCCATGTCGGCACGCACTGACTCGAGGCAATCCGCCGCTCTGGATCGGCGCGCGAACAAGTGGAGGTCGGACAACACCATGCCAAAGCGGGATGAATTCGAGTGATGCCGGTGCATGACGCGTTCAGAATAGCACAAAGCTCAAGGATGCGATGAGTGGAAGACAATCCAAGTCGGGAGAAGTTCAAAAACCGCTCGTTTGCCTGGCTACGAAAATGAGACGCGCTCAAACATGGGTTGCCTTTGCCCAGAGGGCCTGCGGTCCTTTGTCCGCTCGCCTTGGGCAGCCTCGTTCGGATTGCAATTCAGGTTCGGTTTCGACATGCTCGCGCGCGTGGCGGCAATTGTGTGCGCGTATTGCAGATGCTTCGCATGGTGGACGTTGATTGGGTGCATGCTTTGGCCGGTGATTCTCCTCGGTGCATCCGGGGCGAATTCGCGCCCTGTCCCCGCGCACTCCGAGTACCTCGTCGATGCCTGGGAAACGGAAGCCGGACTTCCGCAAAACTCGGTTACCGCCATCGCGCAAACGCCCGATGGCTATTTGTGGTTGGGAACCTTCAACGGGCTCGTCCGTTTCGATGGCGTTCGCTTCACGGTCTTTGATGCGGCGAACACCGGCGCGCTAGCCAGCAGCCGCATCATTCATTTGCTCGTGGACCGTCGCGGGCAGCTTTGGATTCTTTCCGAATTTGGCGATGTCACCATTTTGCGCGAAGGAGGCTTTCATTCCTTCGGCGCGCGCCAGGAAATCCGCGGCACCATTCAGCACCTGATTGAAAGCGATGACGGCACGGTCTGGTTTGGCGACAATGAAGGCGGAGTGTACGCCTGGCGCGATGGAAAAATGGAAATGGTTTTTGCGCAAAAGGAAAGCGGCCGCGTGATTGCGATTTTTCCCGAGGGCAACACTTTGTGGGTCGCGCAGCGGAGGGCCTTTGGGATCTGGCGCGAGGGGCGATACCAATGGCTCGAATCAATGGATAATCGCGGCGACGCGCCCGTGGAATCGTTGCAGCGCGCCCGTTCTGGAGGGGTCTGGGCCGCGGGGCGATCTCTCGGCCTGGTGCGATTTCAAAATGCCGAGCGAAAAGAATCAGCGCCACCGTTTCCAGTCAGTTCGGTCATGACTCGCAAATTGCATGAAGACGCGCGGGGACAGATTTGGATGGCGATGGAAGGGCAGGGGCTGCTGCGATTTCATCGCGAACATGGCTGGACGGTTTTTCAGCGGGCCGAAGGGCTCTCCCACCTCGTTCTCCGCACCCTCTATGAAGATCATGAAGGATCGATTTGGATCGGCACCGATGGCGGCGGTTTAAATCGGCTACGTCCGAGAGTTTTTCGAGTGGTGTCGCCGCACGGAATGGGGGATGAAGTGCTGAGTGTGACGGAAGCGACCGATGGAGCGGTCTGGCTTGGCCTGAATTATCAAGGATTGATTCGCAAGGTCAATGGACGGTTCGAGCCGGTGACCTTTCCGCCGCACCTCGGGTTGGAATCCTCTGTCTGGACGGTATTGGCGGATGGCGCGGGCGGTGTATGGACGAGCGATAATGCGGGTGGGTTGCTTCGATGGAAAGAAGGCAAATTCGAACGATTCATGAATTCGCAAGTTCAGCGGCGGGTTTATTTGCGGGCATTGTTAATGGACCGCGAAGGGAGCATTTGGGCCGGGGAATTGGGCGGACTCATGCAATTCAAAGAAGGCAGTGATCCACTGTTTCGATATTTTGGCCGTGCGGACGGATTGCCCCATGAAGATATTCGAGCACTGGCCGAGGACGATCGCGGCCGTCTGTTCATTGCTACCAATGGCGGTGGACTGGTTGTGCGCGAAAATGAAAAATTCAGCACCTGGGGCAAGGAGCACGGACTGAGTGACAATCACGTCTGGTCCCTCGCGATTGACTCGTCAGGCAATGGCACGGTATGGGTGGGAACTTTTGGCGGAGGCCTCAATCGATTTCAGGCAGGAAAATTCACCCATGTGGGCGGGGCGCGAGGATTGCCGGCGCGTGTCATCAACAGCTTGATCGAGGATCATCTCGGCTATTTATGGGTGGGCTCGATGCAAGGCGTCTTTCGCGTGAAGCTCGAAGATTTGAACGCATTCGCCGAAGGGCGCGTGAGCGAGTTGAATTATCGGCGGTTCGACGGTTCCGACGGCATGGGCAGCATGGAATGCAGCGGCGGCTTGCAGCCTGCCGCCTGGAGAACGCGTGATAACCATTTGTGGTTTGCCACGATTCAAGGTGTGGCGGTGGTGGATCCGGCCAATCTGCCGCTCAACTCGAAACCGCCGCCGGTGGTCATCGAGGAGGTTCTCGTGCATGTGCCGCAAAAATCCGGAACATCAACGACCGGTCCGCGCGATCAAAACCACGCCAGCCGTGATCTTTGGTCGGAGCGCAAGCTGGCCGATTCTTCACTGAAGCGGCCCGAGCAGCCGGAGATTCTTGTGCCACCGGGAGCCGGTCGATTGGAAATTCATTACACAGGATTGAGTTTCGCAGCGCCGCAACGCGTCCGGTTCAAATATCAGATGGAAGGGCTCGATCCCGGTTGGGTGGACGCGGAAACACGGCGGGTTGCATATTATCCGCATTTGCCGCCGGGGCATTATCGTTTTCGAGTATCGGCCTGCAACAATGACGGCATTTGGAATGAAGCCGGAACGAATTTGAGTTTTCACGTGCAGCCGCACTGGTGGCAGACAATCTGGTTTCGCGCCGCGCTTGTGGTGCTTGCCGGCGGCCTGGTCTTGGGTCTTTATGAGTCTCGGATTCGCCGCCTCACGCGGGCGCGCGTCGCCCAGGAATTGATGTCGCGTCGTTTGATTGAATCTCAGGAACAGGAACGCAAGCGCATTGCGGCGGAACTGCACGACAGTCTGGGACAAAACCTTCTCATCATCAAAAATCGCGCGGTGATTGGTTTGTCCAAAGCGCAAGAGACGGAGAAAGAAGCGGGCGAACAGTTGCACGAGATATCGCGCATGGCTTCTCAGGCGCTCGAGGAAGTCCGGTCCATCTCGCATGATTTGCGGCCCTATCAACTCGATCGACTCGGACTCACCAAAGCCATCAAAGCGCTGGTGCAAAAAGTTTCCCAGGCGGCCAATCTCGCGATGGCCATCGATTTGGATCCGATCGATCGGTTGCTTTCGCCCGAGTTCGAAATCAATCTTTACCGTGTCGTGCAGGAGAGCTTAAACAACCTGGTCAAGCATTCCGGCGCCCGCTCGGCCCGCGTCGCCATTCGCAAGGGAGCGGCCAAGTTGTGGCTGACCATCGAAGACGATGGCAAAGGTTTTTTTTATGCGGAAACCATCGGCGCTTCGCCTCAGGGTTTCGGGTTGAGCGGCATTGCCGAACGGGTCCGTATTCTCGGTGGCAAGCTCACCTACGATGCCGCGCCGGGCCGCGGCACGCGCGTCATTATTGAAATACCAATTGCCCAGCAGCATGAGCCATAAAACCGTCCGCATTCTGATTGCCGATGATCATCCTCTGTTCCGCCGAGGGTTACGGGACTTGATCCAAAGCGACGCCCAATTTGAAATCGTTCACGAAACCAGTCACGGCGCCGAAACATTGAAATCCGTCCGCGAGTTGAAACCGGACGTGCTCATTCTCGATATGGACATGCCGGGAGTTCACGGACTCGAAGTGGCTCGCGAAATCCAAAAGGAAAATCTGCCCCTCGCGATTGTGTTTCTCACCATGTACAAAGAGGAGGACATGTTCAACGAGGCGCTCGACGTCGGCGCCCGGGGCTTCATCCTCAAAGAAAGCGCCGCCACAGATGTTCTCGAAGGCATCCGCTCGGTCATGGCCGGCGGGATTTACATCAGCCCCGCCATTTCCAATTTCCTCACGCATCGCCGCAATCAAAACGCCACCTTGGCCCGCGAAAAGCCCGGCCTCTCGCGATTGACCCCGGCGGAAACCCGCATTTTGAAACGAATCGCAGAAAACAAAACGAGCAAGGAAATCGCCGACGAACTCGGTGTCAGCGTTCGAACCGTCGAGAATCATCGCGCCAATATTTGCGCCAAGCTCGATTTGCACGGGATTCACAGCCTCGTAAAATTTGCCTTCGAGAATCGCTCCCGCCTTTGATGCGTCGCCTCGCTTTCGCGCGTTTCGTTCGCCAACCTTTCGGGAAAATAATTATGCGGCCATGATTTCGCGGAGTTCCATCGCTGCCCTTCAAACGCCATCGGGTGCCTGATTTTTTGCAGTCTGCGCAAGTCGGCACGGTTCGCAGAGATCGTTCCGCTGATTTTAGCGCAACGATTCGGTGATTCTTCCTGGTGGCAAAACGACTGCTCAGTGGCCCTCGGCTGCGACGACCCAGCAGCTCACCCCCAAACCAACAACTGACGGTTTGGCCGTAAAACCATGATTTGAATACGAATGAAAACTGGATTTTTGATCGATATGGATGGTGTGATTTACCGGGAAAATCAATTGATCCCCGGCGCGGCGGAGTTTGTGAAAGCGCTTCTCGCCACCGGCACGCCCTTTCTCTTTCTCACCAACAACTCTGCGCCGACGCCGGAAGATCTCGCCGTCCGGCTCAATCATCTCGGTATTCCCGGATTGTTGGCGCGGCAATTCTACACGTCAGCCCTCAACACCGCGGATTTCCTCTGCGAAACGGATGCGAATTGCACCGCGTTTGTCATTGGCGAAGGCGGTTTGCTCTCGGCGCTGCATGAACGGAAGATCGCCAACGATGCCATCCGGCCGCAATACGTCGTCGTGGGCGAAGGCCTGGCGTCGATGGAGAAGCTCGCCAAAGCGCACGAATGCATCGAGCGCGGAGCGCGGTTGCTGGCGACCAATCCCGATAACTGGTGCCCGGTCTCGAGCGAGAAAACCCGGCCCGGTGCCGGCGCCACCGCTGCTTTCCTCGAAGCCAGCACCGGACGCCGCGCTTATTACCTCGGCAAACCGAATGGCTACATGTTTCATCGCGCTCGCCGCAAACTCGCCGATCTCGCCCTTTCCGAACCAGCCCAGGTGGTGATGATCGGTGACACCATGGAGACGGACATTCGCGGGGCGGTCGAAGCCGGATTGCAATCGTTCCTCGTCCTCAGCGGTTCCACGCAATTGGAAAGCGTCGCCGATTACGTCTATCAACCCACGCGCGTACTGCAAAGTGTCGCCGATTTGATCGACGAAGTGAAAACGGGCAAACCATCAGATCGCTTGAACAGCCCGGTGATAGCCCGCAAAAATGCGCGCGCCGGCCGTTCAGGCCACCGGCATCAAACCGACATCTTCGCCTTTCATAAACCGCGTCCGCGCCCGGCCATGACCAAGTGAGCATGAACCCGCGCACGTTGCACGAGTATAGCCGTGAAATGAATGGTTACGGTTGGGCCGGAGTGACCAGCCGATAGTAACGGTTGGAACTGACGGGTTGCGCATCGAGGACTTCGATCGTGCCGCTGGATTCTTGATCAGGGAGATCGAGGAGCTTGTTCCACTGGCCGTCAGCCAGTGCGTCCCGAAACTGCACGGAATAACTTTTACCCGCGGCCACGGCAAATTGCAGTTGCACCGCTCCCGCCATGAACGAAACAGCGGTGAACTTCAGAACGCTCGCCAAATCGAGCGGATCGGTCCCGGCATGGAATTCCTGCAAGTTGGTCAATCCGTCGCCGTCGTTATCTGCCTGGGCATCATTCAAACGCGGATCGAGGCCATGCGTGTATTCCCACAAATCTGGCATCCCATCGCCGTCGCTATCGTCCACCGGCTCTTGCGTGGTCCAGTTCGACGGATCATTGCCAAAGCCAGCAAGGTTGATTCGCCGCAGCGGCTGCCCGGTTTCACTCGCGCCTGCCGGCCACGGCGATTCATCATCGTATCGAATTCTTTCCACGAGAATGAATGGAACGAGACCGGCGTCCGGCGGTGTGGTGATCGGCGCCGCCGGTTTGGACAATTCGATCGTTTCGCCGTCATTATTCAGCGCCCCGGCATATGGGCCAAAAATCTGCACGTCAGAGGCGATGCTGTATTTGGATCGAAAGGTGGCGGGATCGATAGGCACGACCAGAATGCTGGCTTGCGCCGGAACGGAGATGCCGCCGGGAAAACTGAATTCAATCGCATCGGCAATCCGCCAGGTATTCGTCGGGAAATTCGGGTCATAGAGCAGCAGAGCGGTGGAAGTGATGTTTCGCAATTCGAGAAATTCATCTCCGCCGTTGGCAGGATGAAACATGATCTGGCTGATGACCAGCGGACCCACCTTCGGTTCACTGTTGGGCGCACCTTGGCCAGTGCGAAATTCGCTGTTGCGGTCCGGCGGATCGTTCGCTCCCACATTGGAACCGAACGTCAGCCGGTTCATGGCCACCAGATCGCCGGTGCCATTGGGAAATCGGCCGAGGGAAATGCCATTTTCCGTCGCTCCGAATTGAATCGTGTCCACGAAGCGCATGAGATTTCCATTGGCATCGGCGGCCGTCAGGTACACTTCGTCACCCAATGCGGAGTTCAAAGAGAAGGGAACGCGCGGATTGCCGGTGTTGAATTGAAATTCGTAAAAGACGATGTAGCCGCTGGCCGGGAGAACCGTTTGATTTGGAATGCGGAACTTGTCGAGTTGCGAGCGGCTGTCGCTGAGAAACCAGCCGCTCAAGTCGATGGGGCGCCCGGTGCTGTTGAACAATTCGATGGCGTCTTCGAGTGGCAAATCGGAATTGGCGAGCACTTCATTGATCACCACCGTGCGGACCGGTCCCGTGCCGGCCCGGCCTGGCGAACCATTGAATTCGGCACTGGGACGCCAATTGTCCGGATCATTCGAATCTCCGCGCGCGTCGAGCACTTCGAGCGAACTGCCGAATCCATCCGCGCGCCCCGGCCACGCGCCGGAATCATCATAATCGACCGAAACAATCACCGTTCCCTGGGCATCGGCGAGCGTCAGCTTTTCGCCGCCATTATCGAGGCGTCCGCCAAAGGTCAAAGGATTGGCCACACGCACGCCCTCGAGGTTGTGAATGGTTTTGAGCACATCCAGATTCTTAACCACGATGATGCGTTCGCCGGAAGGCAATTGATTCGCGCCAAAGGTGAAAGTGATCCCGGCCGTGAATTGCACGCCGGTTAAGTCCAGAGTCGTGCTTCCGGCGTTGATCAATTCGATGAATTCGTAGTCATCGCCTTGAACCGGGTTGTACATGATTTCGCTGATGCGCAGGTCTTCGAGCAATCCCGCGGCGAGCGCGTGCCCGTTCGCGAGGGGACGGCATTGAATCAGCAGGGTGAACATGAGAAATCGAGCCAGTATCGTTCGGGTCGTCATCTGATTACCTCCTTCGAGAACGAAAGATAATCGGCACACCCGGTCCGCACAAGGGATCCGAGCCGCAAAGATTCAACTCGCTCTCGGTTGATTTTGCCGGCACTTGCCACGGCCGTATTGCCCGATATTGGAGCGGGAATTGCCCAAATTTGGATGACAGAGCTTGTGCAGGTTTGCTACTGAACGGGGTAAGTCGGATTTCAATGTGGGCCGAAGCGATAACCGCGCTCACCAAAACGAACAGAAAAGGCCATGATTACCCGCGTGTTAAACGGTCGAAGCGGCCGCGTTCCATCCACGGTGCGCCGTGGCGGGTTCACGCTCATCGAGCTGCTCGTGGTCATCGCCATCATTGCCATTCTGGCGTCGTTGCTCCTGCCCGCTTTGGCCCGGTCCAAATCAAAATCCCAGCGTATCAAATGCACGAGCAACCTGAAGCAGATCGGCATTGGCCTGCACCTTTATGCCGATGACAACAACGAGTTTTATCCAGCAGCGCCGAGCTGGAGCGCGATGGGCGGCAAGAAAGGATTGCTCACCGCCTATGAAAGCAACGTTTACGGCTGGACGAATCGGCCGGTCAATCCTTACCTCAGCAACCCCGAAATCTTTTGGTGCCCGAGCGATAAAGGCGACGCGTTGGTGGACGAGTTCCGGTCGAAGAAAGCCAAAACGTGCTTTGACGGTTATGGCACGAGTTATCTGGTGCAATGGGCGATTGACACCTGGCGTGTCAAACATGTGGCGGGCGATTCCAAAGCGACCAAAGGCAGCAAGGAAGCCACGCCCATCAAGTCGAGCGAGATCGCCTTGCGCCCCACCTCAAAGATCATCATGGGCGATTGGCATTGGCATGGCAATCGCGACATCAACGACAACCGCAGCGTCTGGCACAACTACAAAGGCAAACCGGTTTTTGTGATGCTCTTCGGAGATTCGCACGTCGAGAATTATCGCTTCCCGCCCGAGTACAAAGGATGGGACTTTGCGCCACCGCCCGATCCAAATTTCAAATGGTGGTGACGACCATCAGTTTTTTGGCAGTTCGAAGGCGGCGGGAATGGAAACCCCACGCGCCGCCGCGGGAACGCGAAATCGGATTTACGCTTATCGAACTGCTCGTGGTCATCGCCATCATCGCGATCCTTGCCTCTTTACTGCTGCCAGCCTTGAGCCGCGCCAAAGCCAAAGCGCAAGGGACCCAATGCATCAGCAATACCCACCAGATCGGCATCGCGTTCATGCTTTACGCCGATGATCATGAGGAAAGTTTCCCGCGCACTTTGGGCTGGAACGCACATGGCGGGCAAAAAGGCCGGATCGCGGATCATCATGGCGGTGGCGCGGCGAGCACGAACCGGCCCTTGAACCGGTACGCTCAGAATATTTTCGTGTTCCGTTGTCCGAGCGACAATGGCGATACCGAGCAACCGCAAATCAAGACCTCGTGGGAAGCTTACGGCAGCGGTTACCGGCCGCAGCATGGAATCAATACTTTCCGCGTAAAACACATTACTTCCGATGTTTCGGACCGTGTGATCGCTCCGATCAAATCGAGCGAGGTGAGCCGCAGCCCACATAATAAAATCATCCAGGGCGACAGCTCATGGCATTCGAACCGCAGCGTGAACAGTCCCAAGACCGCCTGGCATAATGTGCGGGGGCAACGGCGCAATAATATTTTGTTTGGCGATGGTCATTGTGAATTCTTCCGGTTCCCGAAGGAGTTTGAACCGAGCGTTTCGCCGGGGATCGACTGGCCGCCTGTGCCGGACAATGATACCACTTCGAAATATGCGCCAAATCCTGGATATGTTTATTGGTGATGCGAGCGCGCGGGGTTACCGAAGAAGCAACCAGAGTTCATGAGAATTCAACGGAACATACCGGCCCGCTGGCTGACGCTATTCATCCTGTCGAGTTCGACGGCGATTTCCAACACGGCCGCAACCATTGAACTTCTGGCGCGGAGTCGAAGCGCGGGAGGCCAGTTCATCGAGAAGGCCGCGCACCTCGACACGAAATCCACGGCCATCGTTGTGATCGACATGTGGGATCGGCATTGGTGCAGCACCTACACGAAGCGGACTGGCGCTCTCGTGCCTCGCATGAATTCTACACTGGCAGCGGCACGTGCCGCCGGCATTCAAGTTGTTTTCGCGCCTTCTGGCGTGCTCGAATTCTACAAAGAATTTCCTCAACGCAAAGCGGTGGCCGAATTGCCGCACCATCCGCTGCCCGCGCGCCGCGAGTTCAATCCTCCCGCGCTTCCGTGGACCAACTCCGGCGGATGCGAATGCGGACCCGCGCGGCCGTGCCAATCGCGCTCGGCCTGGACCCGACAGCATCCCGATCTTAAAATCGAAATGACCGATCTCATTGGCAATTGCGACAACGTCCAGGAACTCCACAACCTTTGTCAGAACCGGAAAATAAAAACACTCATCTATGCCGGCGTAGCTTCGAACATGTGCGTCTGCCATCGCGGATTTGGAATGTTGAATATGATGCGGCTCGGTTACGAATGCCTGCTGGTGCGCGACCTGGTCGAAGCCATTTCTGGAAATGGGTTTGATCCGGACAAGAACGCGTTGGATCCGGCGCTGACGCCCGAGCGCGGCTCCGAGATCGTGTTGCACCATATCGAGCGCCACATCGCGTCTTCGATTTCGAGTGCGCAATTGATTGAAGCGATGCCGCGCATTTCCCGCTGACCGGAAATTTTCGGCGTTGGCTGGAGAATATTTTCCGCACACAATCCACCCATTCGAATGCGCTCAAAAGAAATGCCGATGATTTCAAAGCGCCGGTTTCTTCAACAACTCGGGCGCGGCACCGTGGCCGCCCTGGCGGCGAGCACCGCCTGGCCGGCCGATCGCACCGGCGCGCGCATGCCGCCTGTGGCCTTGTTCAGCAAAGTTTATCAGGAGTTGAAACTCGATTTTGCGCAGTCGGCTGACACCACCGCGGAGGCGGGCCTCGACGGAATCGATTGTCCAGTGCGTCCTGGCGGACAGGTGCTGCCGGAAAGGGTGACCGACGATTTGCCGCGGTATGACGAGGCGTTGAAACAACGGAATTGCAAATTGCTTCTGCTCACGACAGGGATTCTCAATCCGCAAACGCCCCATGCCGAATCGATTCTT
>JBFMDG010000023.1:0-23298 GCA_040754135.1 Verrucomicrobiota bacterium | reverse complement strand
ACAAACCAAGCGCATTTTCAACATCGTGCTCGGCTCGATTGCCGCCATTTCCCTCCTCGTCGGCGGCATTGGCATCATGAATATCATGCTGGCCACGGTCACCGAACGCACTCGCGAAATCGGCATTCGCCGCGCGCTCGGCGCCAAACGGCGCGATATCACCCTGCAATTCCTCGTCGAGACAGTTGTGCTCTCGGTAGGCGGAGGATTGGTCGGGGTCGTGGTGGGCATCTTGACGCCGGTGATCGTTTCTCAGCTCACCACCATGAAAACCATCGTGACCCCTTGGTCGGTGCTGCTGGCCTTCGGCATTTCCGGCGCCGTCGGAATTATCTTCGGACTTTACCCCGCAAAAGCCGCCGCCCGGCTCGATCCAATCGAAGCCCTGCGCCACGAGTAAATTGTCTCGGCGATGAGGGCCGCGGGAGAGTTGTTGGAGTTCAGGATTAAAGCCACGAATTATCGCCCATGCACGATTCGATGCGTTCCATCCGATTTATATTACGGCCAGCGCGATTGATCGCGTGGGAATGCTCAAGGGCAATCGTTTGGCTTGCGCGCAGAAAACATTAGAGCCGACTCACGTCAGGCTGCTACGGGGCCATTCGGGTCTGCGTAGCATCGAATGTGAGTTCGATCATTTGTTCATGGTCGAGGCGTCCCGTGGCCATCGGCGACGCGCTTGCCCGATCTCATTACGGCCAGCGCGATTGGTCGCGTGGGAATGCGCATGGCGATCGGTTGGCTTGCGCGCAGAAAATATTAGAGCCGACTCACGTCAGGCTGCTACGGAGAATTAAGGTCTGCGTAGCATCGAATGTGAGTTCGATCATTTGTTTCTGGTCGAGGCGTCCCCTGGCCATCGGCGACGCGCTTGCCGGATCCCTTTACGGCCAGCGCCGTTGGTCGCGTGGGCTTGCGAAAGGCGATCGGTTGGCTTGCGCGCAGAAAACATTTGAGCCGACTCACGTCAGGCTGCTACGGGGCCATTCGGGTCTGCGTAGCATCGAATGTGAGTTCGATCATTTGTTTCTGGTCGAGGCGTCCCCTGGCCATCGGCGACGCGCTTGCCCGATCTCATTACGGCCAGCGCGATTGGTCGCGTGGGAATGCAAATGGGCAATCGGTTGGCTTGCGCGCAGAAAATATTAGAGCCGACTCACGTCAGGCTGCTACGGAGAATTAAGGTCTGCGTAGCATCGAATGTGAGTTCGATCATTTGTTTCTGGTCCAGGCGTCCCGTGGCCATCGGCGACGCGCTTGCCCGATCTCATTACGGCCAGCGCAATTGGTCGCGTGGGAATGCGCATGGGCAATCGATTGGCTTGCGCGCAGAAAATATTAGAGCCGACTCACGTCAGGCTGCTACGAGGCCATTCGGGTCTGCGTAGCAGTTCGGTCGTTAGAAGAATTTGTATTGCTAAGTGCACGACCGCCATGGTGTGTTGAATGGCCCGATACGGCGTCGCGCGATTTCCCCGGCGCGTAGCACGATTTCCTCCGTTCTGCCGGAACGTTATCTCCGCTCGTTGGCCATGAAATAAAGAACGGGCACCGCCATCCGGCTGAGGAGCAACGAGGCCACTTCACCAGCCATCAGCGCAATGGCCAATCCTTGAAAAATCGGATCGGCTAAAATCACGGCCGCGCCCACCACAACCGCGAGGGCCGTGAGGAGCATGGGACGAAACCGCACCGCGCCGGCGTCAATCACCGCCTCCGCCAAAGGCAAGCCTTCGCGCACGCGCAGCTCGATGAAATCGACGAGAATGATTGAGTTCCGCACCACAATGCCAGCGCCAGCCATGAATCCGATCATCGAGGTGGCGGTAAAGAATGCGCCCAACACGCCGTGGGCGGGCAGAATGCCAACCAGGGAAAACGGAATCGCCATCATCACCACCAACGGCGTCACAAACGATCGAAACCAGCCCACCATGAGCACGTAAATCAGCACAAGCACAGCCGCGAAGGCCAATCCGAGATCGCGGAACACCTCGATGGTAATGTGCCACTCTCCGTCCCATTTCAGGGCCGGCTGCGTGTCCGTGAAAGGTTGATTCGCATTGAGAATTTTCAATCCGGATTCCAAACCGCCGAACTGTTTCGCGTCGAGTTTTCGCAATGCCCTGTTCATGGCGGCAATCGCATAAACGGGACTCTCGATCGCGCCCGCAACATCGCCGATGACATACGTAACCGGCATCAAATTCTTGTGGTAGATGCTCTTTTCCTCGATGCCATGCTCGATCGTCACCAATTCGCGAAGCGGAATTAAGGGAGGCGCACCGAACGCCGAGCCGGGCTCAGGCAACGCGCTTGTGTCGCCGGACCTGACGCGCAAAGCGAGGAGTTCCTCCGGGTACGTGCGCGCCGATGGGGGGAGTTGAAGGACGATCTCGACCTCCTCTTTTTCACGCGGCAAGTGCAGCAAATCCACCGATTCGCCGCCCACGGCGATTTTGAGCGTTTGCGAAATAGTCTCGGCACTGATGCCGTGCAATGCCGCCTTTTCCTTATCGATGACGAATCGGGCCCGCGGTTGATCGGCTTCGACATACCAATCCACATCGACGACTCCTTCGGTCTGTTGAAAGATTTCGCGCACCTTCGAGGCAAGGGCGAGTCGCGCCGTTTCGTTCGGTCCGTAAATTTCGGCTACCAGCGTTTGTAACACAGGCGGGCCGGGAGGGACCTCGGCCACGGCGATGCGCGCGCCAAACTTTTCGGCAATGGCCGCAGCGGCAGGGCGAATGCGCCGGGCCAGATCATGGCTCTGCGCTTTGCGGTCGTGTTTGCCCACAAAATTGACCTGGATATCGGCCACATTCGGACCGCGGCGCATGAAGTAATGGCGGACCAATCCATTGAAGTTGAACGGCGCGGCCACGCCGGCATAAATCTGGTAATCGGTGATTTCCGGTTCTTGCCGGAGAGCGCTCGCGATTTCGCGCGCCGCCTGGGCAGTTCGTTCCAGAGCGCTCCCTTCGGGCATGTTCAGAACGATCTGCAATTCCGATTTGTTATCGAACGGGAGCATTTTGACTTTCACCCAGCGCATCGGAACGGTCGCAAACGCGGCCACGAGCAAAAGGGAAATTGCGCTGAGGAATCCGTATCGCCAGGAACGATGCGCCAGCAGCGGTCCCATGATCCGGCGGTAAATGCGCGTGAAGAAATCCTCAGGATGAACCAGCGCCGAGTGTGGATTCGACGAATGCGGCGCGCTCCCAGCGATCGAGGAATATTTGCTGCCCCATCGCAAGACACGAATCGCCGCCCATGGCGTGACGATGAAAGCAATGAGCAACGACCAGAACATCGCCGCGCTCGCGCCGATGGGAATGGGACGCATGTACGGCCCCATGAGTCCGCCGACAAAAGCCATCGGCAAAACGGCCGCAATCACCGCGAAGGTGGCGAGGATGGTTGGATTACCCACTTCGCCGACGGCGGCAATGGCAATTTCCGGCCAGCTCCGTCCTCTGTTTTGCGGCAGGTGAAAATGGCGGACAATATTTTCAACCACGACAATGGCGTCATCCACGAGGATGCCGATGCTGAAGATGAGGGCGAACAATGTGATCCGATTGAGCGTGAAGCCGTGCAAATAAAACACCAGCAGGGTGAGGGCGAGCGTGGCCGGAATGGCGATGGCGACAATGATGGACTCACGCCAGCCGAGCGTAAAAAGAATGAGCAACGAAACGCTCACCACGGCGATGCCCATGTGCAAGAGCAGCTCGTTGGATTTTTCCGCGGCCGTTTCACCGTAATGCCGAGTGACCGACACCTCGACATCGGCCGGAATGATGAGGCCTTTCAATGAATCGACTTTTCGCAGGACCTGCTGCGCCACAGCAATGGCATTGGCGCCCGGGCGCTTGGCGATGCTGAGCGTGACGGCCGGTTGCTCGGCGCCAGGCGAAGCGTGCGCGGCCCCATGCCCGAAGAATACATAATTGGACGGTTCCTCGGCGCCATCGATAATTTCGGCGACTTCCCTGAGATAAACCGGTTTGCCGGCGAAAACGCCTACCACGACATTGCCGACGTCTTCAGCCGATTGGAGGAACGCGCCGGTTTCCACACGCACGGAAGTGTTGTTGGAAACCATTTCGCCCGAGCGGAATTGGCGGTTGGCCTGTTGCAACATGGGAATGAGCCCAGCCGCACTGAGGTGGCGCGAGGCCAATTTCGCGGGATCGATCCATACGCGAAGCTCACGGCGAGCACCGCCAATCACCGAAGTCTCCGCGACCAGCGGCACTTGTTTGATGGTGTCGTCCACTTGTGCGACCAGACGCCGCAACGTGAGATGATCGTAACGATCTGAATGAAAGGTCAGCGCCAGAATGGGAACGTCATCGATGCTTTTCGGTTTGATGATGGGAAAGGAAACACCGTGAGGAATCCGATCAAAATTGGAGCGCAGTTTTTCGCTCAACTTCACCAGACTGCTTTCGGGATCTTCACCCACTTTGAAACGAACAATGACGAGGGCTTCCCCTGCACGAGAGGTCGAGTAGATATATTCCACCCCGGGAATTTCCCAGAGCAGCTTTTCCATGGGACGGGTGGCCCGTTCTTCAACTTCCGTGGCGGAAAATCCCGGCATCGCCACCAGCACGTCGATCATCGGCACTTTGATTTGCGGCTCCTCTTCCCGCGGCAACATCAATACCGCAAACAGGCCAAGCAAAACCGAAGCGACGACAATGAGCGGCGTCAGCTTCGAGTCGATAAACGCGTGCGCAATGCGTCCGGCAATTCCCAATGCGGTGTGCGCCGATGGCATCGGTGTGGTCATGGCTGAATCTGGAGAGGTTGCCCGTCGCGAAGCATCGTTGGATCCGAAATCACCACTCGTTCACCCGCTGTGGCCCCGGCCAGAAGTTCGACTTCCATGCCGTGCATTTTTCCGGTCTTGACGAGCCGGAGTTGCGCTTTGCCTGCATTGGCAATCACAATGTATTCGAGCTGGCCGCGACGCACGACGGCATTCACCGGCACGCGCAAGGTTTGACTCTCGCCCAATGGCACGGCCACACGCCCAAACGCGCCGGAACGCAATCCGGGCCACGCCGGCAAATCGAGTTTCACCAGAAATGTGCGCGTCGCCGGATTTGCGGCGGGAGCAATTTCGGCGACACGCCCTCCAATCGTTTCCTTCTGCACCCGCACATTGAGCGTTTGCGCCGGTTGAATCCAATCGATCAAGGCTTCGCTTACATCTGCCTCGAGCCGCAACGCCGTTGGATCTTCGAGTTCGAGCAATGCTTTGCCAGGAAGGGCCAGGTCACCCACATCGGAAAACTTGCGCGTGATCACGCCATCGAAGGGCGCGGTGATCTGCGCGTAACCAAGAAGTGTTTCCGCCTCGGCCACGCCCGCTTTGGCCACGCGCTGCCGGGCTTGTGCGGCGTCGAATTCCTGGCGCGTGATGGCGTTTTGCTCGATGAGAATTTCATAACGCTTGAGATCGCGTTCGGCCTGTTCGTGCTGAGCGCGCGCTTGTTCGAGCCGGGCGCGAATCTCCTGCACGTCGAGTTGCACGAGCAATGCGTTCAGCCTCACAGCTTGTCCAGGCGCGGCTAGCATGCGTTCGATGCGGCCGCTGATTTTGGCTTCGAGGACGGCGCGGGTTCGGGCGCGGACAGTGCCGACCACTTCTTCGGTGATTTGGTGCTTTCCAGGAGCGATCGGTTGAACGCGCACTGATGCGATGGGCAAAGAGCGAGAAGGATTGTCTGTTTCCTTTTGCTTTCCACAACCTGGTCCAAGCACGGGCAAAAAAAGAATTAACCCGGTCGCAACGCAGCGGATCAAAATGGATTTCATGTTCATCGGGATTGTGAATCGGCGGGCAGTTGCGGCAAACCCAGTGCGCGCCGCCACGCCGCAATGGCAATGCGTCTGTCGGCTTCGGCTTCGGCGCGGCGGACGCGCGCGGTAATCAGCGCCGTTTCCGCGTCGATTAATTGCGTGGCAATCGCCAGCCCTTGCTCGAAACGGGAACGGGTCAGGCGGACGCTTTCCGCCGCATGGCCAACCGCGGCATCGGTGACAGCCATCCGTTCGGTTGCCTCGATGAATTGCAATTGCGCCTGCTCGGCTTCGAGGCGGATAGCCAAAAGAAGTTTGCGTTCCTCTTCTCGCACGATGTCCAGGTCGGCCTCTGCCTCAGCGACGCGGCCATGGGTCCGTTTGCCGTCCCAGAGATCCCATTCGACCATGAGGCCGGCGGTGTAATTCCGGCCGTCGCCTTCCGTGCGCCATCCATAATCGTAGTCCATGCTGGCAAAGGCACTGATGCGCGGACGATAACCGGCGCGCGCTTGGCCGACCCGGGCTTCAGCGGCCCGTTTCTGGTGTTGCAAGGCGAGGAGCTCGGGTCGATTCGCCTCATCCGAACTTTCAGGTGCCGCCGGAGTCGAGTCACTTTCGGCCACGGTGAATGAGCCGTTTTGGCCAGGATCGAGCCCCAGCAAATTGCCGAGCGCATGGCGGGCGAGCGCATGGGCATGTCGCGCGCGCGCCAAATCCTCGCGGGCTTGAGCCAGCCGGACCTCGAAATCGAGCCATTCCGTTTTGAGCGCCGTGCCAGCGGTGACGCGATTGCTGGCGATGATCAAATTGCTTTCGAATGCACGAACGCCTGCGTCGGCTGCACGAATGAACTTGTGAGTCCTGACCACGTTGTGAAAATTCCGCGCCACCTCGAACGCCAGCAGGTTTTGCACAGCCAATGCAGTTGCTTGCGCCGCGTCACGGCTCGCTCGAGCTGCTTTCCTTCCAAAGGCGATTCGCCCGCCGGTGTAGAGCGGTTGCGTCACAACTCCGCGCACGTTCAAATGATCGACGTCGGGCACATCGTTGAAATCGAGCGCCGGACTGTAAGCCCGTTGATTGAGAATCGCGCCGAAGACACGCATCGGATTGTCGGTGCGCGTGTAACTGGACTGCAATTGAACCTGCGGCCAGAGAGCGGCGTTGGCCTGTTCGATTCCGGCGCGCGCGGCGCGGATGCGCTTTTCTGCGATGCGAGCATCGGGACTGTTGGTGAGCGCGTGGCGAATGCTGCGTTCGAGAGTCCATGGTTCGGCCGCCATCGAGCTCACGGCGAACGCCAGCGCGACGAGGTTGTTGAACAGAAGGTGTTTTCGGCGCAGGCTCATGCCAAGATTGTGGGCGTCTTCAGTTGAATCCATTGGGAGCTTGTGCCGCGCGGATCCGTTCCTTTTTTTGCGGCGCGACTTTTCCGCTCAGGGACAGCAGCCCGGCGTGGCTTTGGCGATCTTCAGTTTTTTCAGGACGATCTCGAGCGGGCAAAAGCCGGTGACGGAAGATTGCAAGAGGTTCAATCCGACGAAGGCGGTAAACCAAAGCCAATTTGGGCTGTGAAACTTTGCCAGCAAAAGGCTGGTCAGGATAAACGTGCCGGCAAAAAATCGAATGCAGCGTTCCAGATTCAAAGTGGTCATAGTGGATTCTGTTTTATTTTTCCTGCTCATGCCGGTTAACGGCGTATCTGCTTCAATCGAGCCGCCAGTTTCAAAAAGGTTACAAAAGACGATCTCGCTTGGTTAGTCGGAGAGTGCGCGTGGCGGGGCCTGTTTGGCTAGTCAGGCTCAGCAAAGAACAAAGAAGTGTTAGTGCAAATACAGGCTCGATTGGATAGTTTCTGCGTAAGCGAATCTCTCGATCCAGACCACGCATGAAAGCGGCTGATCTCTCCGACAGCGATCTGGTGCGCCAGGCTAAGGCTGGCGACCTGGATGCGTTTGAAACATTGGTCAATCGTCATGAGCGGAATGTTTATGCTTTGGCTCGCCGCATCACGGCTCACGAGCACGATGCCGAAGATGTGACCCAGCAGGCATTTTTGAGCGCGTTGGAGGGCATCGAGACTTTTCGTGAAGAAGCCAGTTTTGCCACTTGGATCAACCGCATTGCGACTTTCGCCGCGCTGAAGATTCTCCGGAAACGCAAAGGACTGCCTACGATTTCATTGGAGGAACAAACCGAGCCTGAGGCGAGCGACGACGGACGCATTGCTCATCCCGAGTTCATCGCGGATTGGCGTGATTCGCCCGAGCAATTGGTGCATCGTCATGAAACCGCGCGCATCCTCGACGAAGCGCTGACTCAACTCGATGACAAACACCGCCTTGTGTTCGTGCTGCGCGATGTTGAAGGAATGTCCGTTCAGGAAACTGCGCAAGCGCTCGGGCTTAGCGAAACCAATGTCAAAGTGCGCTTGTTGCGCGCGCGATTGCAACTGCGCGAGCAATTAACCCGGACCTTTGGCAATCCAGCGACGCGCATCGCCAAATCAGCGCATTCACATGTTGGATCTCAGTGAAATTTAGAATCGCGGCGCGCATCATGGATTCTCCGTGGATTTCCCGCCCTGTTTCTCCTTCCATTTTTCGCGCAACGCATGGTGCAGCCGGTTTCGAAAATCGGTTGGCAATTCGTACGGTTCGCCCGCCTTGTACAGCCGGATGGTTTTGCGAATGTTGTCGATGACCACTTTGCACGGATCGCACCCGGCCAAATGCTTGTTGAATTCCTCGCAGATCCCGGGATCGATCGTCCCGTCCACGTACTCGTTCAGGAGGGCAAGCATCTCTTCACACTTCATAAGCGGACTCGTTGTTGAACATTGAGCCACGATCGAAAGAAAGGTTACAGACAAACAAATCAATCATCCTCCAATCATCTCAAACCGCATGCACCCCCGCCGGAGGCAAGTCAGCCATGGCGCCCGGCGCAAATGGTTAAGATCCGCGTTCCGCTTGCTCGATCATGGCGCAAATGGTGGCGGGCGCATTGCCTTCGAAACGATTGTTCACGTAAACGAAAGCCTGCTTCGCACCCGAACCGCTCGCGGTCTGACGAATGAGCCGCGCCCCGGCCGCCCGGCCCTCGGCATTTAACTCCCGCACGGCTTGATAAGGCCGGAACAAGCGCACTGCTTCCGCATAAGGACGCCCGGGCTTCAACAGAAATCGCGCCGCCAAAAACTCGCCAGTGGTGATCGATCCCGGCATGTCCAACTGCTCGAGCAGCGGCGGCATCCGCGTCCAACTGTTGAACACATGCGCCACCCCATGCCGCGCCAGCATCGCAAAATATTCCGGATGCAAAAAATGAAGGTTGCGAATCTCGACACCATAGCGCCAACCCGATGGCAACTGCCCAAGAAAATGATCCAGCGCTTTGACAAAGTCGCGTCCGCGCCGGAAATCGGCGGGATAAAAATGTGAAAACTCGAACAGGAGCACTCCGATGTTCTTTCGGAATGGCGCGCAAGGCTCCAGGAAACGATTCACGAAGACTTCGCTGTTGAGAAAATTGGGATTCCATTGGCCGGCGCGCCCGGCAAACCGCGGCAAATTCCGAAATCGTTTGAGAGTGATTTCATCGGTTACTTTGAACGTGAATAGAAAATCCGGCGGCGCTCCGGAGATGAGTTCGCCCAACGATTCCGCATCGGGAAAAGTGTAGTAGGAACCATCCACGCCCACCGTTTTGAACACTTCCTGATATTCCGCAAGGCAGAGCCGTTCAAAGCGCGATTCGGAAAACCGTCCGCGCCAAATGTAGCGATCGTCGGTGTACAATTGTCCGCGCCACCCGGGATATTTCCAGGAAGAGGTGCCAAGGAATACGCCTTGCGCCGCGAGTTTTGCGCAGGCAGCTCGCAATCGTTCACGGTCCCATGCCGCAATCGAATCCACGGGCTCAAAATTGACGAGTGCAAGGCTGTGCGGCAAGTGCGGAGCGCGCAGGGGGTGCGCTCGCGCGAAGCGGGTTGCAGGGTTTGGCAAAAGACGATCGAAAGTGGTGTTTCATTTTTCGCATGCGATCATTTTTCCGCATTTGAATTTGCGAATTCACCGAATCCCAACCTTGACCCTGGGAAAAATTTCTGGCGGAGTAACGCGCGTCTCAGCAGCCAAATTTGCCTATGCACTTGCTTGCTCAAATCACGCCTTCCTCTCCTGATCTCTGGCCGTTCGCGGTGTTGTTTATTTGCGTTGCCCTGATCGTGTTTCTCATCACGGTGCTGCGCGTCCATGCCTTTCTGGCCTTGATTCTGGCGGCCATTTCGGCCGGGCTGCTTTCACGCGTCGGATCACTCCCCGGAGAACCCGCTCGATCCCATTGGTTTCAAGCGGTGGAATTGACCACCAGCGAATTTGGGTTAACGGCCGGGCGGATTGGCGTGGTCATTGCCCTGGCGGCCATCATCAGCATGTGCCTCATGGAAAGCGGCGCCGCCGACAAAGTAGTGCGGCGCTTTCTGGCGGTGTTTGGTGAGAAACGCGCCGGCGCAGCCATCCTCATCAGCGGCTACATCCTGTCCATCCCGATTTTTTTCGACACCTTTTTCATGTTGCTTCTGCCTTTGGCGCGGGCCATGGGCGTGCGCACGGGAAAAGATTATCTGCTCTATGTCATGGCCATCTGTTGCGGCGGCACGGTCACGCATTCACTGGTCGCGCCGCATCCCGGTCCCTTGGCCATGGCCGAGAGCCTCAAAATCGATCTCGGCCTGACCATTGTCGTCGGCATTATCGCCGGCATCATCCCCACGGCTTGTTCCTGGTTTGCCGTCAAATGGATGAATCGGCGCGTCGCCATTCCGATGCGCGAAGTTGGGGGCGCTTCCCTGCAAGATTTGAAAGAGGTCATGCATCAGCCGGAGAGCGCATTGCCCTCATTTGCCATGTCCATTTTGCCTGTCATCCTCCCCATCCTGCTCATCTCCCAGGCCTCGGCGCTCGTCGCCATTCAAGGCAAAGCTTTCGATGCCGGTGACATCCTGAAACCGGCCGAGTTGGTGACTCAATTGCGGAATGGCTCGACGCCCGTGGCGAAATTCCTGCACGACCAGTTCACGCCCGCCACACAAAATCAACTGGCCAATCACACGTCCGGCACGACTCCGCCGCTGGCTCTGCAAAATGCGGTCGTTGGCGAATTGAACCGGATTATTCGCACGCCCGCGCCCATACACAACCCTGCGCGCTTTCAAGGCGTTTCGCTCCGGCCGGAGACCGCCGCGCTCCATGCGCAAAAGCTTTCCAGCGAAAATCTCGTCCGCCTCAATCGCCTGCTGATCGAGGATGCCTTTGCTTCCGAGTTGAGGCGCACTTCCGGCATGAACCCTTTCCTGTTCACGACCGGCGAGTTCATCGGCAACCGCAACGTCGCGCTGTTGATTGGCGCGGCCATCGCCATCGCCATGTTGCAACGCCAGAAAGGATGGTCGCTGGCCAAGATCGGGGAAATGATTGGGCCACCCTTTGAAACCGCGGGCGTGATCATCTTGATCACCAGTGCCGGCGGCGCTTTCGGCCTGATGTTGAAAAACGCGGGAGTGGGCGAGGCGATCAAATCCGTCGTCAGCGGCCACGAGGTCAATTTGATTCTGCTCTCCTGGGCGGTGGCGGCGGTCATCCGCATCGCTCAAGGCTCCGCCACGGTGGCGATGCTCACGACGGCGGCGATGATCTATCCGATCATGAGTTCCGGCGCGCCCTTGCCGTATCATCCCGTGTACATCTTTTGCGCGATTGGTTTTGGGGCCATGATGCTTTCGTGGATGAATGACAGTGGATTCTGGGTCGTGGGCAAACTGAGCGGTTTCACCGAAAAAGAAACTTTAAAAACCTGGACGCTGGTGGTGAGTGTGAACAGCCTCGTCGGCCTCATCGTCTGCATGATCTTCGCCAAACTGCTCCCCCTCGTCTAACCCCATCCCCGATTTAACCATTTAACCATTTAACCATTTAACTTTGTAACCATTTAACTTTTCACCCCTTCAACGGATCCGTCGCCTCAATAATCACACTCACCGATTTCTGATTGAACCCTTTAAATCCGCCTTTGCGTTGCAGATTTTCCAGGTGACTGCCAATGGCGCCTTCGGCCACGAATTTTTCGCATTGTGCCCTCGAGATCAGTCCGGCTGAACAGAGCTTTTCCGCGCGCTCGCGGCGGACTGGCCAGCGTTCACCTTCGGTAAAGGCCTGCTTGAGAAAAGGGAAATCGGAAAATGGTTTCATCGTCGCGACCCCAGCGACAGCCAATTGATCCCGCAACAAAGCGTGATCGAAGCGGCATTCGAGATGGTGCATGCCTGCTTCGAGAAAACTTTCCCCATGCAATCCGACCCAAAGGCCGATCGTGCCGAGCCGGTGTGAAGGCGGCAGCGGCTGGCGCGAAAAATCGATTTCGGTTTCGTGCGGTTCGAGATCGACATCGCAAAAGGCGACGATGCCTTCGATCGGTTGTTCGAGGATCTGTGCGCCCCAACCGGCTTGAGCACCGGCGTAATATCGTTCGCGCCGTTCGAACCCGAGTTTTTCAAGCGCCTGCATCAAATCGATGAAATGCCGGCGTGAACAGCGAAAGGTGTGGTGATCATGATTCGCCCAGCCGAGGCCGAGGCGATCCTGGCGCTGCTTTTGAATTTGCGCCGCGCGATTGCGGCGCTCCCAATAGGCGCGTTCCTCCGCAAAAACGATATGACAGGCCAGGTCGCGGCCGACGAGACTCACGACACGATCGAGCAACGCCATAGTGTCGGCGAATCCCTCCGTCTCGTCAGAAAAAGTGCGCCGGCGCGTCCGCCAAAGTTCATGCGCCTTCAATGTCGCGGAAATTTGCGATGGCGCGGGATCGACATTAAACCCGCGGTAACCGCGCCTTTCCACGACTTCGAAGCGAGCTCCATTTTCCTCAGACAAAACCAGACGACGAAAGCGGGAGAGCGGATCGCCTTTCGGCTCGCCTGACAAGCCATGCACCGTCATGAAATCGGCCAGATGATCCACGTGAATTGCCAATCGGATGGCCTCGCGATTGGCGATGTCCGCGCCGATGATGATTCGAGGCAGCATGGCCTCGGGATGCCACAAAATGGATTGCGCTTTGTTTTCCGGTTCTGCGTGAGGATCGGGCTGGTAACCAAGGCTGCTCAATTTCGAAACTGCGGGCGCATCGGCACCCAGTTCGAGATAATCCACCCAATCGATGAAGAGAGTGCCGGTCTCATTCCTCATCGCCGCGGCCAGATTTCGCGCAAACGAGTTCCGGGCGAGGAATGAATCGATGAGTTCGATGATGCAATTCTCCGCCTCATAACAAAGCGGCCAATCAAACCGCTTTTCCCGATCCGGCATCGGCGAGGACGGAACCTGTTGAACAGGGGCAAGGCTCATAGCGCGTCCTTTGGCTTCATGAAGAAATTCTGCGAGAGGAGCGCGGCAAGTTCAACTTGGATTTGCTTGAAGCTACACCACGCGTTCCATGTAAATCACGTCGAGCCACCGGCCGAATTTGAATCCGACCTGTTTGAAATGGCCGACCGTTTCAAAACCGAAACGCGCGTGGAGCCGGATGCTGACTTCATTTTGCGCGTCGATCGCCGCCAGAATCGCGTGCAGCCCGCGTTGCTTCGCTCCGTCAATGAGGGGTGGCAGGAGCATTTTCCCGATCCCTTGTCCCCGCATGTCCGCCGCCACGTAAACCGAGTTTTCAGTGGTGAACCGATAGCCCATGCGGTCGTGATAACGATTTAGCGCACTCCAGCCGACGACGCGGCCTTCAAGAGTAACCGCAACGAACACGGGATAATTGGTGCGCACGTGATCCTCGAACCAGGCGACGCGATGTTCGAGCGTGCGCGGTTCGTAATCGTAAGTGGCGGTCGTGTTCAGCACCGCTTCGTTGTAAATCTCAAGAATGCCTTCCAGATCCTGATGGGTGGCCGGGCGAATTTTCATATCGAGGTCGAGTCAATGCCAGTCATGCTGAAAGGGCCGACGATGCATTGGTTGTGGAGGGACGGAAGACATGACAGCCGATGTCCGACGGGTCATCGATCACAATCCAATCCGGGGGAAACGCGCGCATTTTCAAAAAGATCCAAACATCCCCGACAGCGGATGAAAGGCTCACGGCCAGGAGCACGGCCATCAATGGCGTGGGAACGAGCAACGCGATCAGCAAAGCCAAAGTTCCCGTGCCGGCCAGCGGCAGCAGTAACAAACGGCGGTAAGCAAAGACGGTCATGGGAATCTTGCACGCGCAATAGGGCATCAACCCCTTCCAATCGACTCCGAATTTCACGTCGCGAATCCGGGCTTTGCCCCAGGCCAAGGCCGCCGCGCCATGGAGCCCCTCGTGCAACGGAAACATCAGGATCAGCCCGGCAAAAAACCAGAGGACCTGGCGCGGCCCATCTTCGCGATAATGCGGAAGCATGCGGACAAAAAGCACGCACACGATGACGAGTGCAATGCTCACGCCCATCCCCACCAGATTCGCCTTGGCTTTAGGCAATCGAATTTCCGCGGCTTTATCAGTGGGCTCCGCCATGGCTCTCCCGTTGAATGCGCTGCAACACTTTCATCACACTATTGGCGTCACGCCCAAAACAATCGTGCAAGCGGGTGTATTCGGCGTAGAGCCGATGATAAACGCGCGTTGATTCGGGGTTCGGTTGATAAATCTTCTTGTCAACGCGCGCCATGCATTGCGCCGCCGCATGTATATCGGGATGAATCCCTGACGCCACAGCGCCGTGCATGGCCGCTCCGAGCGCGGAGGTCTGCGCCGAGGCGGCTTTTCGAATCGCTCGCCCGGTGACATCGGCATAAATCTGGAGGAGCAATTCATTCTTTGCCGCCAATCCGCCACACGCATAGAGCTCCTCGATTCGCACGCCCTGGCTGGTAAACGCTTCGATGATTTTGCGCGTGCCAAACGCCGTCGCTTCGAGCAGCGCGCGGTAAATCTCGTGCGGACGAGTGGCCAGAGTCGCGCCCATGAGCAAACCCGTTAAGGCCGCATCCACGAGCACCGAACGATTTCCATTCCACCAATCCAGAACGAGCAAGCCGCTTTGCCCCGGTTTCAGAGCAGTGGCGGCGCGTTCGAGGTGCTCGTGCTCTGTGAGGCCCGCTTTCCGCGCCTCCAATTCCACATAGCCAGGCAGCGCATGATCCACATACCAGGCGAACAAATCCCCCACCCCGGCCTGCCCCGCCTCATAGCCCCACAAGCCCGGCACGATGCCATCCATCACCACGCCACAAATCCCTTCCACCGGCTGGCGCGATTCGCCGAGCAACAGGTGGCAGGTCGAAGTCCCCATAATCATCACCATCTTCCCGGGCGTCGTGACGGTGCATGCCGGCACCGCCACATGCGCGTCGATGTTCCCCACCGCAACCGGAGTTCCCGCGCGCAACCCGGTCAATCGTGCCATGGCCGGTGTCAATCCCCCCGCGCACGCACCCAGCGGGAACAGCTCTGGATTGAGTTTTTCGGCGACGACGTCCGCCAGCTTTGGATGCAATGCTTTGAAAAAATCGCGCGCCGGAAATGCCCACGCTGATTGCGCTGTTTCGGGCCGCCGTGGCGCGGGATAAACCCACATGGCTTTGAACCCGGCCGCGGACAAATTGCGCCGTTCCTGTCCGCACAACTGCCAGACAATCCAATCGCCGGCTTCGATAAAGCGATCGGCGGCATCGTAAACTTCCGGAGCTGACCGGACCGTTTCGAGCAATTTGGAAAAGAACCATTCGCTTGAGTATTTGCCGCCGTAAGTTTCCACGAACCTTTCGTTGCGTTTGCGTCCGAGTTCATTGATGGCGTCGGCTTCAGGTTGAGCGGCGTGATGTTTCCATAGTTTAACCCAGGCGTGAGGGTTGCCGCGCCAGCGCGGATCGAGGCACAGCGGAGTTCCATCCGCTTTCGTTGGAAGGATTGTGCAGCAGGTGAAATCGGTGCCAATGCCGGCAATGGCTTCGCCGGAGATTTTGGCCATGCGCAACGTTTTGGAAATCGCCGCACGCATGGCTTTCAAATAATCAGCGGGATTTTGCAATGCCGTGTGGGCGGGAAGCGATTTTTTTTGCCCGGGCAAATTCGTCTCGATCACACCGTCATCGTAATCGCAAACGGCCGAGGCGATCTCATCGCCGTTGCGCGCATCGACGATTAAAGCGCGCGCGGAGAGCGTGCCGAAGTCGAGGCCCAGGACGAATCGGCGCGGGTTTTTTGCTTTGCTGGTACGGGCGGGGCTCATGAGGATCGAATCTGGCAAATCACTCGCCATCCGCAACGAAAAATTGTCCACAAGCCCGCCGCGGAGCCGCGAGTCATGAAGAAAGCGGCTGATTCAACGGTGAATTACTGACCCGGCCGCGCGAAGGAAAACGATTTATTCACAGGGAACTCGAGATCTTCGTTTTGAAGAATCGCTGCTCGCGCACGCATCGACCGCAGCTTCTCGAGCAATGCAGAGCCATCGGTGAATTATTTTACTGCGGCCATTTGCCATCGAGCATGTCGCGGCCGGTCAGCTTTGCGGGATCGAGCACGACATGTTTGATGCGCTGGCGTTTCCAGGTGTAGGTGACATGCACCAGTCCGTCGCTGGTTTGAATCACCGCAGGGTAGGAGAATTCCGAGCCGGGTTCATTTTCCAAAACGGCTGCGGCCTCCCAGCGTTTTCCATCGGGCGAGAGGGCAACATTCAGAACCCCGCGGCCAGAAGTCGAGTGGTTGTAAACGAGAAGCACGCGACCGTCGCGCAGCATGACGGAATCGATGGCGCTGTTTGGATTTGGCAAAGAGGTCGCCATCATCCGGCTCCAGGATTTTCCGCTATTGGTGGACCAGGATTCCGTGATCACTTTTTGTTTGGTGCGGCAGAGCATCTGAATGCGGCCATCGGGATATTGCAAGAGCGTCGGCTGGATGGCGCCAAATTCCAGGGCGCTGTGAATCGCGGGCGTGCGCTGCCATTCGCGCATGGGATCTTTCGTCCACTCGACGTGCACGCGCCAACCCGCGTCTTCGGTGCTCGATCCGCAAAGCAACGTGCCATTGGCCAGCTCGATCGGCTTGTTCCGGATCGGCCCGTAAATCGGTCCATAAAGCGTGCGTGGCAATCGGCGCGATTTCGACCAGGTCTTTCCGTCATCTTGAGAAATTTTCACCAAACCCCACCACGATTCCGGGCTGGGGCCCACTTTGTAGAAAAGGAGCAATGGGCCATTCCTCGGCTGGTAAAGCACAGGATTCCAACACGGATACCGCAGGCGTTCTCCTTCCTTGATTCCATTGGCCACTTCCTCGGGCGACGACCATCCCTGGCCTTCGTTCCGCGAGAGATAAATGCTCACATCCGGCGAGCGCTCGTGCGATCCACCAAACCAGGCGGCGAGCAATCCGGATCGAGTCTCGACAATGGTCGAAGAATGGCTCGAAGGAAATGGCGGTTCTTCGACGAGGAATTCTGTTTTCACCACGGCAGCTTCGGTTGCGGGCGCGCTGCCTTCGGCTGCCTGCAACGACGTCAACGCGCTCATCAATCCGACCAGAAAGTAAGTGGATGTGCAGTTCATGTATGACCTTTTCCGTCATTAGGGCAAATTCCTGAAATTTGTCCAGTCCGTCTCGATAGTAGTTTTTCACCGCGCCGCGGAATGCCGGCCTGATTCAAACCCGGACCGCTCGCGAAATCACGCAAGCAGTCAGAAGCCGCGTGACCCTCGCCAGGAATTCATAATTCAGCGTGTCCGGCGTGTCACGATGACAATGATAATTCGGATTCCGAAATTCGGAGGTGTCAGTCCACATCACGGCAGGCATTTTTTCCTCCCAGAAGGGCGCATGATCGCTGCGAAACAAGACCGGAAACAGCTTCTCCAACCCCAGCATCACTTGCAACCCGGCCACGGGCAATTCGGGCAAATAAGTGGACGCCACTTTCAAAGTGAAATCCATTTCGCCCGCGGAGTGGCGGTTGGCCAGCAAGCCGAGAAAATCTCCGCGGTCACTCAAGCGAATCGGCAAACCGGTAGGCACTCGTTGAGAGCCGGGTTCCGAACTGGCGAAGCCCACCATTTCCAGGATATGCGCGCAGCCAATTCGAAATGGCAATCGCGGCAGAAAGGAGGCAACGAAATCGCGGCTGCCTTTGAGATTTTCCTCCTCGCGATTGAAGGCCACAAACATCACCGGCAGCTCCGGCCGCCACAAACTGCAACATGCCGCGCATCCCAGCATCGCCGCCACGGCGCTGGCATTGTCGTCTGCGCCCGGGCACATCGGCATGGAATCGTAATGCGCGCCCACCAGCACGATTTCCTGGGCCTGGCTGGCCGGGAGCGCAACGACATTGGCATGCGGCCCTTGAAGCTCCGCGCGCAGACCGAAGGCATTGAAGGTTTGGACGAGCCATTCCGCTACGGCGCGGTTTTGTTCCGGTTCAGCCAGGAAATGCCGGGGAACGGAAAGGCGTTCGACCCACTCGCGAAGCTGCGGCATGGCAATGGTGGTCAGCAAAGAGGCAATACGCCGATCCATTGTCCCCGCCGCAATCTCCTTCGCATGGAAAATATTCATCCTTCAATTTGCCCCCTCCCGAGCGCAAAAACAGCCGCGAGATTTTAGGAGATTCATTTGTGTACCACTGCGAGCCCTCGCCTGAAGTGCGGACGAGCCAACAACTCACTCCACTTCAATCGCAGACCCGCATATCCCCTTCAACCCTTCAACCCTTCAACCCTTCAACCCTTCAACCATTTAACCATTTAACCATTTAACCATTTAACCATTTAACTCTTTAACTCTTCAACTCTTCAACTCTTCAACTCTTCAACCAGTTACTTGGTCGCCGCCGCCGCACTCACAGTTTTGGGCGCGGTGATCATTGGAAAATCATCGGTGCGGAATGGCGACGCGGGCAGGCCATCGAGATTCCACAGGTTGACCACGGGGTAATTGGCCCAGCCGAATCGCACGGCGACCGGATTGGAGATTTCCGAACTGCTTACGACCACGGTTTTGCCCTGAATTTCCGCTTTGGCCCAGACGAACTTCTGATCCGCGCCGGCGATGGCAAAGCCTTTCAGCTCACCTCCGCGCGCTTCGAGTCCGCGGCCCACATGATCGAAGTGAAGGACCGCTTGATTGCCGCGAATTTGCATCGAGCGATAACACGGCCCGCAGTAAGTGATCTTTTCGCCATAAGCGATGCCTCGAGCCGCCAGGGCTAATCGCGCGCCCACCGGTTCTTTTTTGCGCGGGTGAATGTCCTTTTCATCCCCCACATCTGTGATCACGGCCATTCCTACTTTCGGCAAAACTTTCGTCGCCAGCGCCTGCGCTTCCCGCAACTCGGCCCAATCACTGTCTCCCGGCTGATCCTTGATTGCCGTGAAGGGCGCGAGTTGCACGGCCAGGAATGTGAAATCGCCCTGGCCCCAGTCGCGCCGCCAATTGCGAATCATATCGGGAAACAATGTCCGATACTGATGCGCACGCCCGGCGTTGGACTCGCCTTGATACCAAATGGCCCCCTGGATGGCATAAGGGATGAGCGGCGCAATCATGCCGTTGTAAAGTTCCGTCGGTTTCCAGTAAGGCGCTCCGGGAGGCCTTTTGTCGGAGGTTTTGCCCTGCGCTTTCAGGTCGGCCTGTTCCTTTTCAAAACTGGCTTTGGCTTGTTCGTACTTGGCGAAGGCCGCGGCGTAAGTGTCGAGAATGGCCCCTTTGTAATCGGGATTTTTCTCCAGCACATCGCGACTCATCCAGACTTCCGCCGGCGAGCCACCCCAGGAAGTATGGATGATGCCGACCGGAACGCGGAGAGCCTTTTGCAAGTCGCGCGCGAAGTAATAGGCCACGGCTGAGAAATTCGAAACCGACTGGGAGTTGCACTCGACCCAGCTCGATTTGATATCGGGCATCGGCTCGTTGGCTTTGAGTTTCGGCACGGTGAACAGGCGCAAGTGCGGGTTGGCGGCATTGGCGATGGCCTGCTGGGGTTCGTGCGTGATGCGCAATGCCCATTCCATATTCGATTGCCCGCTGGCAATCCAGACTTCGCCCACCAGCACATCCTGGATTTCAATTGTGTCATGGCCGCTGACTTTCAACGTTGCCGGTGAAGCGCTGGCTTTGAGCTTTTTCAATCGCACCATCCATTTGCCATCGGGCCCGGCGGTGGTGGTGACTTTTTGTTTGCCGAATTGAACTGTGACTTTTTCCCCGGCATCAGCCCAGCCCCACACCGGCACGGGCTGGCCTTGTTGCAGGACCATGTGATCGGTGAAAAGCGCCGGGAGTTTCAGATGCGCGCAGACGTCAAACGCCATCGCGACAGCGAGCGCGAACAAAAGCGCGAGACGGAAATGAGGGAGACAAAACCCGCAATGAAGGTGTGCTGAAGAAGTCAATCGCATGTCCAACACTACAACCGGAGACCAACTTCCGGTCAATCTTGAATACGCAAAGCGATCCCGTCACTCTTCAACGCACACCGGGCAATTACCTCCTTCGCCAGACACGCGAAGGCCTGGAATACGTTTGGTTTGATGTGAATGGCTCGGAACGGATCGAGGAAGTTTTTCCTGTGCCAGCGCAATAATGCTTCCCGCACTTCGCGTCACACGCCGCGATTCACTCTCCAAAGCAGCACGGCGCCGACGGCTTGAAAGAGAAAATTGGGCAGCCAAAGAATCAGATGCGGCGCAAATTCCGGCCGCGCCTCCAGCGCCTGGCCGAGAATGACGAAGCTGTAATAGATCAGCACCAGCATCAGAGAGATGGCCACTCCGATGTTGGTTTCGCGGCGATGCGCGCGGATGCCAAGCGGAATCCCCACCAGCGTGAATCCAATGCTGGCAAACGAGAAGGCCACCTGCCGATGCAAATGCACCTGCGCCGGTGTGGCATCGATCCCTTGCTGTTCGCGTCTGCGGATTTCCTCCTGCAACTGCGTGTAGCTCATCTCGCTGATCTTCACCTTGCGCTCCGGTTTGATCAGCGCCCGCAGGTCAATCGGGTCGGTCTGATAATCGCCGAAGAGCGGTTGCCATTTGATTTCAGGCGCGGCGGGCGGGGCATTGGTCTCAACCGCATTCTCAGGCGCCGATTCTGAAATCAATCGCGTTTCGATGATGGCTTCCTTCAACTCGAAGGAAATGGTTTTGGCTGTCGCATCGAAAATGACCCGCCCGCGCGGCGCGCTGACTCGCCGCACGATTTCATTGGTTTGCAATTCGTAAAAACGGACGTCGCGCAAGTCGTTCCCATGGCGTTTGCGCACGTAAATGATGTAGCCGGGAATGTCATCGATGAAGCGATCCTCGATCAGCAAGCCGGCGGATTGCTCGACGCCGAGATTGGCCAGCATGCGTTTGTAGGCGACGCGGCATTGCGGTGCGATCTGCATGTTGAACGCGGCGCAAACACCGCTCAACACCACGCTCAAGAGCAGCACCGGTGTGATCAAGGCCACGAGGCTGATGCCGCTGGCACGCACCGCGGTGAGTTCCTGATCGGCGCTGAATCGTCCGAACACCAGGAGCGTGGCCGTCAACATTCCCATCGGAAGCGCGAACACCATCACGAATGGAATGAGCAGCGCGATGGCTTTGACCACGACCAGGAGTGTGGCCTGGCGATTGACCAGGAGGAGCAGAACCTCCTTCAACACTTCCCCGAGCAACAACACGAAAGTGAAGACCGTCACGGTCATGAGCAACGTGGCCAGCACCTGCCGGGTCAGGTAGAGGTGCAGGGTCTTCATGAAAGCATCGGCCGCCAGCGACCTGGCTCAACCTCGCAACGAAAGCCACGGTTCCTGATCGCCCACTTCGATGGTGATCGGTCCGGAGGTTTTGGCTGGCGCGAGAATGGCCAGAAAATCGAGGACGTCTTTGCCCACATTGAAGGTGGCATGAACGAGATCTGGCGGAAGATAAAGCGAATCGCCTGGACCCATTTTGCGGTATTCCTCGCCGACCCATTGTTCCGCCGTGCCGGAAAGGACGTAAAGAATCTCCTCGATTCCGGGATGATAATGAAAATTGTGAGCTGCGCCTGGCTGCAAATGCGCGCGCACGAACAAGGTATTCGTCTCGGGCACGATACTCGGCCGGCAGTACCAGAAATGCGTTTTCCCTGGCGGCACTTCCTCCACTTCCGCGTCGGCAAACGACACAAATTTCCAGCGGTCATGCGACTGGTTTGGCATGAAGCCGAGTGTTTCGTTGAAGCGATTGGAGTCAAGTGAATTCACGGCCGCGCCTCCGCGCTCGTGTCCAGAACAGTCCAAAAGGCGATTCTGGCCAGGAATGAGGCGTTTCCGCTCATTTTCAGCCCGTGGCACCGAATTCCTGGCGTGTGGCGGCACTTTCCTGGCGTGTGGCGGCACTTTCCTGGCGTGTGGCGGCACTTTCCTGGCGTGTGGCGGCACTTTCCTGGCGTGTGGAACGGGCTCCAGGGCGAGTTGCACCACCGGCACGGCGCGTTGGACGGCTCGACACGTTGTGGTGAGAGTTTCCTGGCGTGCGTCGCGGGTTTCCTGGCGTGCGTCGCGGGTTTCCTGGCGTGCGTCGCGAATTCCCTGGCGCGTTGCGCGCGTCCCCGCATGCGGGACCGTTTCCCTGGCGTGCGGCGGCATTTTCCTGGCATGCGGCGCGACTCGCCCGGCGTGTTGCCGGACTGGCCACGCCTGTGGCGGGGAATCCCCGGCTTATTGTTTGACCAGACGGTAAAAGAGATTGGTGTTGGTGCCGCTCTCGACCGAGAGGACGAGGCCTTCGGTCGTCTCCGGCGTGAAGGTGCGAAGCACAGTCCAATTGGGGGAATCGAGGCTCGATGCAACCTGGAGGGCGTAACGAGTGCCGGGCACTCCCAGCGCACGCATCTGAATGCTTCCAGTGGCAGTCATGTTGAAAATCCAGAGGGAGGGATCAAAGGAGTAAAAATGTTTCCTGTCTTCTCGGTCAGTTGCCAAAACGAAAACTCCGTGACCATACGTTATTCGTCCCCTGTTTTCGACTGAATTGGCTGCTAAAATGGAGGCAGATTTGCGCCAATTTGTGCCATCAAACGAAGTGAAAATCGAGTTACCAAGAATGCCGCCGAACTCAAGTGCAACAAGGATAATGCCATTTCCATCCACGCTTAAAAAGCGGCCTCCTGTGCGGACGATGTGCCATGACACTCCATCAAGTGAACTACCCAAAAAGCCTTCTCCAGCAATTACGAATTTGCCATTTGCAAATGCCACTTCGTGTATGGTTCCTGGGTTAATTTCTATTGCTGCAAAATGAATTCCGTCGTTAGAGTGGTAAATCCGAAATCCTGCCGCAACGAACACTCCGTTCCCGTAGGCTATTGCATTCACGTAGCCCCCATCCGGCATCAGTTTACCCTGCCAATGAATTCCATCCTCAGAGTATGAGGTTG
>JBFMDG010000022.1:0-25363 GCA_040754135.1 Verrucomicrobiota bacterium | reverse complement strand
TTTCCTGAGCGACAATCCTTTTGTCGGCTTTTGGGAAAAGGTGATTTCGCCCCTCTGTTACCGCATCGGGTTCAAGACCGATCTCGACTTGCATCAATTGATGCGCGACACCGGCCTGGAAATCGAAACGTTGGAAGAAATCGATTTCCTCGGCCATTGGAAAGCGGTGCGTTGCATCAACCCCGTCAAGTAATCCAAACGAGTTCTCGCGCTGACGTTCCGTCGGCGTATCTTCAGCAGGGAGATACGTTGCATGACACCGAAATTGTTTTCTGAGCTGGGGCTCTCCGACGAACTGTTGAAGGCCATCGACAAGCTCGGTTTCGAGCAGGCGGCGCCGATTCAGGCGTTGGCTATTCCATCGTTGATGCATGGCCGCGATGTCGTCGGCCAATCTCAAACGGGCTCCGGAAAAACCGCCGCCTTCGCCATTCCTGCCATTGAAAAGGTCGATGTCAGCCAGCGCGTCACTCAAATCCTGATCCTCTGTCCGACACGCGAGCTGGCCGTGCAAGTAGCCGAGGAAGTTCACAAACTGGCCCTGTTCAAACGCGGTCTGCACGCGCTTCCCATTTATGGCGGCCAATCCTATGACCGCCAGTTCTTCGGGCTCCGCCAGGGCGCGCACATCGTCATCGGCACGCCGGGCCGCATCATGGATCACATGCGGCGCGGCACTCTGCGCCTCGATGCCTTGAAAATGGCGGTGCTCGACGAAGTCGATGTCATGCTGAACATGGGCTTTCGCGAGGATATCGAGCGAATTCTCGAAGCCACCCCCGAGCGCCGCCAAACCGTTTTCTTTTCCGCCACGATTCCGCGGCCCATCCGCGATTTGATCGACAAATTCGCCCGGCATCCCGAGCATTTGCGCATCGAGCAAAAATCACTCACCGTTCCAACCGTCGAGCAGGTCTATTACGAAGTGGATCGGCGATTCAAGATCGAGTTGCTGACGCGGCTGATTGACCTTCACGATTTCAAATTGGGCATCATTTTCTGCAACACTAAACGCATGGTCGATGACCTCGTCGATCATTTGAACGCGCAAGGTTATTCAGCCGATCGGCTCCATGGCGATATGAGCCAGGCCATGCGCGATCGCGTCATGCAGAAATTCAGAAAATCGGGCCTCGAATTTCTCGTCGCCACCGACGTGGCCGCGCGCGGCATCGATGTCGAAGATGTCGAGGTGGTGTTCAATTATGATCTGCCGTATGACGGCGAAGATTATGTGCATCGCATCGGACGAACAGGCCGGAAAGGTCGGAGCGGGCTGGCCATCTCCTTTGCGTCCGGCCGCGAGGTGTTTCAAATCCGGAATATCGAACGCTACACCGGAACGCGCATTCACTCATCGCGACCGCCCACTGTCACCGAAGTGGAAGAGGCGCGCGCCAATGTCGTGCTGCAAAAGTTGCGGGCATTGTTGCAGAGCGGCGAATTCAAACGGCAGGATCACGTGATCGAACGGTTGCTCGAGGAGGGATTTAACTCGACCGATATCGCATCGGCGCTGCTCCACCAATTGCAGAGTGAAACCAGCGCGCCCGTCAAAAATCAGCCTGACGCCGCAATGGCTCGCCCCCCGCAACACGATCAGCGCCGCGAAGGAAGAGGCCGATCGCGTGAGCGCGGTCTTGATCAGGAACGCGAGGTCCGCCACGCAAAAAGAACTGCGCCGCCCCAGGAGCGAACGGCACGACGCGAAGAACGGCGACACACCGAGCCCGTTGGCGAACTGCCACCGCGCGCGACCCTCGCCGGCACCAAGGCAGAACAACTCCCTTTAGCGACGCCAATTGAAATCCAGGCGGAGAAAGAAATCGGCACGACAGCGACGGTTTTAGAAAAGCCGCGTTCCGCTCCCGCGGGTCTGCCAGACAGCGGCACATCGACGGCGCCAAAGCATGCGGTTCATCGGCCTCGCGCTTCAAGTGATCAAACCCGTCTCCATGTCAACGTCGGCTCTGCCATGGGTGTGACAGCGGGGGATATGGTTTCCACGATTCTCGGCGAGACCGGATTGCCGGCCAGAACGGTCGGAGCGGTGGACCTTCGTGAAAAGCATTTGTTCGTTGATGTGGCGGCGGAACATGCCAAAGGAATCCTCGCCAAGCTGAACCGATCGCAGCTCAAGGGGCGGAAGTTGAAAGCCAAAGTCGCGTGACGCCGTCAGAGCCCAGAGGACAATCGGTCGAGCGTCTTTTTCCATTCGTGCTCCGATCGCGCATCCTGATTGTGGGCCGGCAGCAAATGGCCCGTGCTAAAAGCAAGTTGCATTTCGTCCTGATCACGCACGATTTATCCGAATCGAGCCGTCAGGAAATCCTGGCCGACTTTGCCCATTATCCGATCGTGCAACAGTACACGTCCGAAGAGCTCGAAAAATTTTTCGCCATTAAAGGCGCCAAAGTCATCGGCTTCGCCAAATCGGATCTGGCCAAATCGATTTACGCGGAAATGAAATCCTCCCGTATTAACCGGCCGGCCTCCAATAAACCGGAAGGCGCATCGCCGTCCGCCGCCAAAGAGTCCAATCGAGGTAATCAGCCGTCCGTCGCCAAAAGTCTGAGGTCCGGTTACCGGTAACGAAGTCGGCGGGAAATTCGCGTGCGCCAGTGGATGGCCAACTGGCATGCTCATTCGAAAGGTTGGCGAACGAATTGCGGCGCGATCGATGCTTACTTTCCGGCTTCGATTTCGAGCCATGAAAACCGCCGTAAACAGTTTGCTGGAGGTGTGATATGGAACGCACAGGGTTGTGTGCACGTGGCAAAGTGGTCGTTGGCGGCATGCGCCGCTTTCCTCTGTCGGAATGCCCATTAAACGGCTGTAAACTCTTCATCGATTTCGGTCCGTTCACCGCGGCCATAATTCTTTTGAGCACCTCGCTCCTCCTATCCAGAGCCGAGCCAGCTCTCGCGCCCGTCATCACCAGTTTCGCTCCAGCCGCAGGCGCTGTCGGCACTCGCGTTATGATCAGCGGGCGAGGTTTTGTGGGAGCCACGGCAGTTACGTTCAATGGGAATGCCGCCACTTTCCGTGTTCTCTCCGATTCCGAAATTCGTTCTTACGTTCCGGTCGGGTTCACGAGCGGTCGGATTGAGGTTTGGAAAAATGAACTGCATGCAACTTTTCCGGCCGATTTTCTCCTCGAAGCGGATCGCGCTTCCGTGGTCATTTGGGGAGCGGAAAACAGGGAAGGGAATTTGGATTTCGGACAAACTCGGGTGCCGCCAGCACTGACCCACGTTTTGGCCATCGCCGGCGGACTCGATACCAGCATGGCACTGACGCCGGACGGACAACTGAAAGTGTGGGGAGCCGTGGATGATGACGCGGCCATGGGATTGCAAAAGGCAACTAATTTGGTCGCACTGGCCGGGGATGATGGAACTTGGATGGCGCTTCGGTCGGATGGCCGATTTGTTGCAGGGGCATTTGACGGAAGAGTAACACCTGGTGTCGTGTCGATCGCGACGAACCTGGTGTCGGTGGTGAAAGGCGGTGCGTTTGGTCTTGTGCTGCGGCGAGATGGACAAGTTTTTCCCGTCTCGCGATTTGGAGTTCCGGTGAATGTGCCTCCCCGTCTCAAGCCCGCGATTGCCGTTGCTGGGGGCACTGCTTTCGGGTCGTCGCTCCATCGCGACGGAGGGATTACGGTATGGACCGATTGGCCAAACCCAAGCGTAATGTCTCCGCTCACTTCGAACGTTGTGGCTATTACCGCAGGCGATGCTTTTGGAGTCGCGCTCACTCAAAATGGGATCGTTCAGTCCTGGGGCAATGCGCCTCGGGTCCCCAAAAGTGCAACCAATGTCATTGGTGTGGCGGCGGCCTCGAATTATGTGGTCGCGCTCAAAGAAGACGGAACTGTATTGGCGTGGGGCAGCGGTACCGCAGGCCAAACCAATGTCCCTCCCTGGTTATCGGGAGTGATGGCGATTTACGCTTGCCCAAACCATGTGGTGGCGCTAGCCCGCTTGCCTGCGCGGATCACCCGGCCACCCGAATCTCTCAATGCGATCCTGGGGAGCACCGTCACATTGCAAGCAGGGGTGGTGGGCGATTTCCCGGTCACCGTGCAATGGCTTCATAACAACGAGGCCATTCCCGGCGCAACCAATCTGACTCTGCGATTGTCCGAGATCACCCGAGATCACGCTGGCGAATACAAAATCGTCGCCCGCAATTTTCGTGGCACCGACATCAGCCCTCCGGCGCATTTGACCATTCCGGCAGAATTCCGCGTCGATTCATTCGCCGTCGAAGGGCGAACGGTGCGGATTGCAGGGCGAGGATTCTCTGCCGCTTCCGCCGTCACGTTCAATGGCAATGGGGCCGTGTTTAGAATTCTGGACGACAACCAAATCGAAGCCATCATTCCTTTTGGTTTGGTCACAGGCAGAATTCGCGTTTGGGTTGGTGGCGCATTTGCCGAATCGAGCGAGCATTTTGAAACCGGCGCACCTCCCACGCTGGTGGTTGGGTGGGGTGCGGAAAATATTGAAAACCCTGGAGAGCCAATCGACTACGGCCAGACCCGACCACCGCCGATGCTGGACGATGCGGTGGCGATTTCTGCAGGTTCAACTCACACGCTGGCTTTGCGGTCCAACGGCACAGTGGTCGGTTGGGGTAGCGGTGCTCCCGGCAAAAATGGAGAAGGACATTACGGGCAGGCTACCATTCCGGAAGCGGCGACAAATGTAGTCGCGATTAGCGCCGGACACTTTCACAGCCTGGCATTGCGTGGCGATGGGTCGGTGGTCAGTTGGGGAGCGCCAAATTGGTTCGAGTCCAAACCTCCGGTTCAACTCAAGCCTGCGATTGCTATCTCTGCCGGCTCCACCCACAGCCTGGCCTTGCATTCGGATGGAACGGTCACGACCTGGGGACTGAACAATTCTGGGCAATTAAACGTGCCAAAAGGATTAAATGACGCCGTCGCGATCGAAGCCGGGTTAGACATCAGTGGAGCCATCCGGCGCAATGGCGCGGTGGTGCTTTGGGGAGGGAATTTTCCGGAACAAACCAACCTGATGTTCAACGTTCCCGTAACGCAATTGGATGCCACTTGGGGATCGATTGCCCTCCTGCTTTCGGACGGCCAGATGGCGCTCCTTCGGCCATCAGAGAGAAACGCACTTTCCTTTCCCTCAAGGTTCAGAGACTTCACTGCGGGCGCGCAAGGAATCCAAGTCGGTTATGGACTCCGGCGGAATGGGCAGATAGCGGCCTGGGGTGAGTGGGATGGTGTGGGTGCCCGATTAGTCCCTTCGGCCATCACCAATGCCCTTCAAGTTAGTGCAGGAACGTGGCACGGGATCGCGCTGGTTTCGCAGCCGCCCACAAACCTTTCCGGCCCGCGAAGCCAGGTGGTTGTGGCCGGCGCTCCGCTTCGTCTCGATGTGGAGGCATTCGCTGGTCGCACTTTTCAATGGTTCAAGTCTCGCCAGCTGCTCGTTGCAGAAACCAACGCGGTCTTGAACATCGCCTCCGCGACACCGGAAACGGCTGGGGAATACTCGGTGCATGTGGGCAATGCGGTTGGAACCGCAACGAGTCTGCCCGCGATTGTGCAATTGGTTCCAGCTCCACAAATTCACTCGGTTTCGCCTGTGGCGGCTCCGGTGGGGACGTGGATTGAGATCAAAGGACAGAACTTGCTCCCCGTGACCGCGGTGACGTTCAATGGCAACGCGGCGCTATTCCGGATTCGGGACGAGCAGCACCTTGAAGCGAAAGTTCCTTTGGGCGCAATTAATGGCGCCATTGACGTGTTCATCGGAAACTACCGCGCTTCTTCGGAGCAAAACTTTTTTCTCACAGCGAGTGCGGCAGGCGTCGTGGCCTGGGGTGCTCGTGCTGGCGTGACAAATTGGATTGGCGATCCCTACGCGCATGCCCAAGTCCCAAAAGGACTTTTCGGTGTGGCCTCCATTTCCGCAAGCCTTGATCTCACCTTCGCATTTTTTGAAAATGCTTCCCCATTCGCGTGGGGAAACCTGCATGTTACGAATGTCCCTCCGCCGGACATTCTGACTGCTGCGGGCAATGCAGGGAAAATGTTTGGAATTCGCACCAACGGGCATGTCGTCTCGTGGGGTTACAATGCGGCAAGCGGCATCCACCTGACCAATGCTGTGGCCGTTTCCGGCCACGCCAGCGACGTGTTTCTGAAACGAGATGGCACGGTCGAATTATTCCAAAATGAGAGCGGGATCAAAACCACTTTCCCTCCGGGCCTGACGAACATCGTTGCAATGGCCACAGGGCCATTTCACGTGGTGGCGCTTCGCTCCGATGGAACAGTTGTAGCCTGGGGCGGAAACAATCTGGGCCAAACCAATGTGCCGCCTGGCTTGGACGAAGTGGTGGCTGTGGCGGCCGGTTACGTGCACAGCCTCGCGCTCCGACGCAACGGCCAGGTCGTGGCCTGGGGCGGCAATGATCTGAATCAAACCGATGTTCCCGAAACCGCAACCAACATCTGCATGATCGCGGCTGGCATGTGGCATAGCCTCGCGCTTTCCGAGTCAGGGTCCCTCATCGGGTGGGGCGCCCAAAACAATGGCCAGCTCGAAATCCCTCGAGGCTTGAACTCGGTCAGGGCAGTCGTGGCCTGCGCACTCCATTCCGTCGCGCTGGCCGACGGACCACCTGTGTCGATCCATCCAAGCCGGGCATTTGTTGAAGAAGGCGCGGCGCTGACTTTAACGGCCGAGATCGAACAGAATGGAATGGACGCGTCTTATTTTTTCCAATGGAGTAAAGACCAGCAATTCATTGCCAATGGAACCAACCAGACGCTCGTGTTGTTCAACGTTTCCGCGGTTGACTCTGGCAATTACTCGGTTCAAATCTCCGGACCAAAAGGGGGCGCGGTCAGTGCACCAGTTCCAGTAACGGTTATCAAAAGTTTCCGCGTGGCAAATTTTCGCTCCACCGGCCGAGCCGGTAAATTCCAGTTTGAACTGCTCACCAAAGAAGGCGCCGCTTTCGCCGTTTCACCAGGCCGCCTCCGGATTTATGTGGCGGAGACTCTCGATGGACCATGGATCATGACCACGTTGCCGATCGTGGCCGATGAGTCCGCGTGGTATTTCTTCGATGCCAAAGCCGAGATGCACCCGCGCCGTTTCTACCTTTTTGAAACGATCGAGATGCCGGCGAGATGAGGTTGGCTGCGCACACGATGTTCCTGAACTGCGCGAATCGCTTGCCTCTTCAAATCGAGCCCTGCCGATTCTTTGCCTGACATTCCGGGCTGGACCGGATTTGATTTCGCTCGGAATGGTTGCGGCGACAAAACCACTGCTCACCGATTTGCTGCGCGATGTTTCGCGTTCGTTTTACACGACGATGCGCGTGCTGCCATCGGCCATTCGCGATCAGATCAGCCTGGCTTACCTGCTTGCGCGCACCACGGACACCATAGCCGATACCGAAATCGTTCCGGTGGAAGAGCGGCTCGACGCCCTCTCGCAGCTCCGCGGCCGGATTTTACATCAATCCTCGATGCCCCTCGATTTCCAACGGCTGATCAAATCCAACTTCAAGTCCGAATCCGGAATGGCCAAAGATGGGCCTCGCTCCGCGCAAACTGCCGAGCGGGTTTTGCTCTCGCGGGTCAACGATGCCTTGGCATTACTCGACACTTTCTCGAACGCGGATCAGCAATTGATTCGTGACGTTCTCACTACCATCACCAGCGGCCAGGAGTTGGATCTGAAACGGTTTGCCAATGCTTCGCAGGAGAGCATCATCGCCCTCGAAACCGACGCCGAACTGGACGATTACACCTTTCGCGTCGCCGGCTGTGTCGGGGAGTTCTGGACGAGAATTTGCCGGGCGCATTTGTTCCCGGAATCACGGCATGACCTGGCCGCGCTGATTGCCAAAGGCATTCGCTTCGGCAAAGGGTTGCAGATGGTCAACATCCTGCGCGATGTGCCCGCCGATTTGCGCACCGGCCGTTGCTATCTTCCGGAAACCAGACTGGTTCAGCTCGGGCTGAAGCCAAAGGATTTGCTCGATCCCAACGTCGAACGCGAGTTGCGGCCGCTTTACAATGACTACGTTAGGTTGGCTCACGAGCACCTGGCCGCCGGATGGACCTACACAAACCAGCTCCCATTTCGGCTGGCCCGCGTGCGGCTTGCTTGCGCCTGGCCGATTCTGATTGGCATGGCCACTTTAAAAAAACTTCAAGAGGGTTCCGTGCTGGATCCAGCGCACCGCATCAAAATCTCCCGCGCCGAATTGCGATCGATCATGACTCGATCGATCCTGCTTTACCCCGCTCCGATGCTTTGGCGGCGCTTGTTCGTTTGAGTGTTTGTAAAAAATTCACAGAATCCCACACCTCGATTTTCCCCATCTACGATTGATCGTCTGTTGAAGTTCAGCCTTCGATCTCAATATCAAACTCGCCGATTTCAATATGTGCAGTTTCGGCGAGGGCGATGTCGTGCCGTCGGCGCCAGCGCATCAAAGCCACGCAGAGTTCAAGCCACTGGCGTTCATTCGTATCGAGCCGGGCGTTTAGCAGTTGATCCTCGGCCCAGGCCAGATCGTCGATCGAGGTGCGAGCGATGGGGAGGCTTCGCAATCGATTCAGTTCCGAGCGCCAGATACGCAGGGTTTTGTCCCAACTGCCAGTCACTAAAGTGGCGCCATCGCGAGTAAAACCGAGGCAGGCCACCCGTTCCTCGTGGCCTTCCAGTGCTTTAATCTGGCGTCCGGTGGTCACGCACCACAAACGCGCCGTGCCATCAACACTCGCGCTGGCCAGGATCAGGCTGTCCGGACTGAACGCCAGATTCGTAATCCATCCGGTATGACCATCCATCGTGCCGAGCGAACCGAGTAAATGGAGCGGTTCGCCATCGGGCAAGTTCCAGAGGCGAATGGTGTTGTCCCAACTGCCACTGGCGAGAATGCTTCCGTTGGGACTGATGGCCAGGCAGGTGATGTCGTCCTTGTGCCCTTTCAATCGAATCAACTCTTTTCCCGCCGGTAATCCCCAAAGAAGCAGCGAGCGATCTTTGCTGCCGCTGACGAGCAATCGGCCGTCGGGCGCAAACGCAACGCAATTCACAAGCGCTTTGTGCCCCTGCAATGTTCCAACCAGCCCACCTTCCGGCAGACTCCATAAACGCACGTCCTGGTCGTAGCTCCCGCTCGCGAGCAGTCGCCCGTCCGGACTGAAAGCGAGACAACTGACGACGTCATTGTGGCCTTCAATAATTTGCAACGACTGGCCATCGCGCGTCCGCCACAGTCGTACGGTCTTGTCGTCGCCGGCCGAGGCGAGAAGCGTGCTGTCCGGCGAAAACTGCACGGCGCGCACTTCGCCGGCATGGCCGGCAAGCAATGGCAATTTTCTCCCGTCGCTCAATTGCCAAAGGCGAACTGATTGATCACGGCTCCCGCTGGCAATCAGTTGCCCGTTCGGACTGATCGCGATGGTGGAAATCCAATCGGTGTGGCCGCCGAGCACGTGGCGTGTTTCAGTGAAACTCCAGATCCGCAAGGTCATGTCGTTGCTGCTGCTGACAATGCTCTGCCCATCGGGTGACACCTGTAATGCTGTGACGGCGTCGGAGTGACCTTCAAGGATCCGCTGGCAGCGCGTCAACCCGTCCAACGCATTCCGATCGGCACTCGAACTTGCGCCCGCGTCGGCCAGTTTCCGCGCGAGATCGAGCATCTGCTCGAATCCAGAGGCCTCGTGGGCCGGAGGAGTCCATTGGCTTTGACGAAGGCTGCGCAGCAAACGCGCGCTCTGAGCGGCCGGGGCGGCCTGGGCAAGCTGCCAGAGCTCGGGCCAGCGCCGGTTTTCCATCAGAATGGAATGCGCAGTGTCCCACTCCTCGAATGACATTTCGCTGAGGCGCCGGTCCTGCCGCATGCCCGCAATCGACGTCAACCATTCCGATCGGCCCGCGCGCCGCGTCAATTCCGCGATGCGTCCGCGCAATTTTCTGTCACCGAGTTCATAGGCCGCTGCGAGCAGCCGTTGATCGAAATCGAGCGACTCGTATTCGGACCATTGTTCTGTCAGGAAAAAGAATAACGCGCGTTGATGAGCATCACGCGGGGCATAGCCGGCCCGCAAACACAAATCGCGCGCCAGCGATTGCTCCTTTTCCATGGCCAGCCGGCACAAGGCATCTCGTGCTTCGGGAGCGTCCAGATGAAGCAGAACCGCCGCGGCGTTTTCGGCAATGGCAGGGTCGCGATCCTGCGCCGCTTCCACCAGCGGCTCGATCCATTCCGGACCTCCGCTTTGCAGCAGGTCGATGCGGCCCAGTTTGCAAAGGGTGAAAGCGCGGATGCGCACCGGTTTTTGCGCGAGGTACCCGGAACTGACAATGGCTTCTTCGACCCACGGCTCCCGCTTCTCGACCCAGCGGGCGCAGAGCGCGTCAATCGTCGCGGAGGATTTGATTTTTCCGATGGCGCAAGCGGCCTGAGTGGCAATTGCGGTGTCCTGATCCCGGCAAGCTTCCAACAACGGCGCAACGATTGCAGGCCCGCCTTCAGCGACAACGCTCCACTGCGTGTTGAGCAGCGCCGTAAAAACCTTCACCCGAATGGGCGCTGACGCGATCCAGCTTTTCGCGCGCAGGAGATGCGCAAGATCTTCCGCTCGGGTTTCGAGCCAGACAGCGCAGAGCGCGTCGATGGCCTCAGGCTGCGAGAGGGTTTGCAGTGCCTCAAGAATCTTGCCGCGCAGGCGCGCGGTTGGCGTAGTCGCGGCAATGTTCGCGAGAATCGTCACCGCTTCGGGCGAAGCATCGCGTTGGAGTTTTCGGATGGCCCACGATTGAAGCCAATTCCCCATGAGCGCCGGCGGGTGTTGCAGAAAATTTTGGCAGCGCTGGAGTTGTTTCGGGTTCATCGAGCAGGAACGGACACTCTCGGATTTGCGGGGTATTCCTTCAGCGGGAACTGTGGGCAGCGCTGGCCAAGTGTCGTTTGGCCAGAGTGGATCGGAGGATCAAAACCATCGCCGTGCTTGTGATCATGCCTCACGGGTTCGAATCCAACTGCAACGGAACGAACTGCTGCTCGGCTTCGCGGATTTCCTGGAACGACGCTGATTGCGCGCGGCCTTCGCGCAGCCAACTTCGCAGCATCTCGATGCGCTCGCGCGCGGAAACCGACAACGGCACTTGCCGTCGCAATGCCGTCGCGATGTCCTCAGTGTTAAATTCGCGCTCTTGATTAAAGCCGACATACATGGCGTCGATGATGGCTTGTTCGAGTTCCGCGCCGACATAGCCTTCCGATTCGGCGGCGAGCCTTGGACAATCGAAGTCCTGGGGGAGCCGTTTGCGTTTGCGCAAATGCACGGAAAAAATCTCCTGACGCTCTTCGGCCGTGGGCAGGTCTAGGAAAAAGATTTCATCAAACCGGCCTTTGCGGAGCAACTCGGGCGGCAAACTCGAGATGTCGTTGGCCGTGGCGACAACAAAGCACGGCACCGTTTTCTCCTGCATCCAGGTGAGAATGGTGCCGAAGACGCGCGTGCTGGTGCCGCTGTCGGAACCGCCGTGCGCGAGCGCCTTTTCCATTTCGTCGATCCAGAGGATGCAAGGCGCAACCGTTTCCGCCAGACGCAGGGCGCGGCGGGCTCGTTCTTCGGATTCGCCGACGAGGCTGCCGAAGAGCGCGCCGACATCGAGGCGCAGCAGGGGGAGCCGCCAGAGGCCGCCGATCATTTTTGCGGTGAGGCTTTTTCCGGTGCCGGGAATGCCGATGAGCGCGATGCCTTTGGGCGCGGGCAGGCCGTATTCGCGGGCTTCGCGCGTGAAGGCGCGTTCGCGGAGCCGCAGCCATTGTTTCAGGACGCCGAGACCGCCGATGTCATCCGGAGATTCGGTGAAGGAATAGAATTCGAGCGCCTGGCTTTCGCGAATGATTTCCTTTTTCTCCTGGGTCACGAGATCGATATCGCGGTCGTCAAGGGCGCCGTCTGAGACGATGGCCTTGGCGAAAACGCGCTGGGCCTGGGAAGCCGTGAGACCGAGCGCGGCCTGGACGAGTTTTTCCCGGCCGAGTTTCGTGAGGGTGACTTTGACTCCGGGCGTTTGCGTCAACCGATTCAACACCGATTCGAGTTCGGCGGCATTGGGGTGGGGGAAATCGATGAGCACGATTTCATCTTTTAATTCGTCAGGAATTTTTCCCGTGGGCGCGGTGATGAGAATAGATTTTTTGGTGAACTTGAGGCGTTGAGCGACGCCGCGGAGTTTGCGTTTGAGCTGCGCGTTGCTCCAGCATTCATGAAAATCTTTGAGCACGAACAGCGCTTCGCCTTCGGCTTTGTCGATTTGTTCCAAAGCGGAGAGGGCATCGCGCGCGCTCGGAGGAGCGCCGGCTGCTCCGGCGATGGTTTGAAAGCCATCGGCCATGTCCCAGGCGAGGCAGAGGCGTTTGGCGCGCTCGCAAACGGTTTTGATCGTTTGCACCGCGCGCTCTTCTTCATGGGTCACCAGCAGCATCAAGGTGCAGCGAGCGCGCAAGTAAGTATCGAGTTCCAGGTCGAAGGGCATAGGAATTCAAGTGGATTTCCAATCGAGCGGATCGATGCCGCTGAACCACAGAGCGCCATCAGGGGAAATGACCGCTTCCGCCGCGGGCACGGCTTCCAGATCGGCGGCTGAGTAACGTGGCGACAAAAGGTGAATTGTTTTGTTTGTTGAACCGCGCAGACCGGCTGCGAATCGTCGGCGCTGATCGTAGCGGCCGGCGATGAGAACGTCCAGACAACCGAGCAACTGCGCGGCTTTCGGAAAACGCTGGATTTCCGCAAATTCAAACCCGGAGAATAGAATGATGGAGAGCCGGGACTGTTGGCGAATGAGCTCGAGGAGTTCGAGCAGCGGGAGCATTTGCTGTAGCGGTTCACCGCCACTGATCGTCAGGCCTTCGAGTTCATCGCTCAACTCCAGAACCATCTGCCCCAAATGCGCCACGTCTGCAATTTGCCCCCCCTCCCGGGAATGCGTTTCCGGATTAAAGCAACCGTGGCAACCGAGAGAACAACCTTGTGTCCAAATGACAGCGCGCCGGCCAGGTCCATTGGCGAAACTGCGCGCCATAAAGGAGTGCAACCGCAAATGCGATCTCGAGTTGCCGGATCGGTTCATGAAAAATTCCAGGTGCGGACACTGGACGCATCGCGACGGCGCTGGCCCGCGAACTGGTTAGCAAAACCTGCGGCGAAATCGTGTCGCCGATCAAGCGCCCGTCTGGTTTCGTTGATCGATCGATTGACCAGCGTCGCTTGCGTGAAACTCCGAGGTCAATTCCCGATGCTGAATCGCTCCCCCAAGTGCGTCTTCGAGAGCCTTCGTCAAATCGAGACAGCCGCCGCCGTGCACGCCGCGCACTTCAAGGCGCACTTCGCCATTCGGTTCGATGAACACATCGATTTCCTGGAGTTCCATAAAATCAAGTTGGCGCCGCGTGGATTTCTTTTGCGCTCAGGCCATGCGCCGCAGCACCAGGTGGATTTGCCCGTCTTTGGCCGTTTCTTCTGAGGCGAGGGAAAACCCCTGCGCTTCGAGTTTAGCGCGTGCGGCGTGATACGCGTAACGTTGAGTCAAATTCTGCAAAAATTTTTCGCGATCAAATCCCAGCAACCCTTCCCAATCGGCCACGCATTCGAAGAGGCCGCCCACCTTGCGAAAACCGATGTCAAAGGCCGAGCCTTTCAGCATCACTCGCATCTCCACAGCCGTCCGAATTCCGTGCAACCCGCGCACTTCGACCGGGCCGTCCTCCCAGGCGTGTCCGAGATCCGCGAGCGCCTGTTTCAGGTAAACCGCATCCGCCATGCACGTTTTGACGCTCGTGAAATGCGACATGGGTCCTTATTCGACGGTGACGCTTTTGGCCAGATTACGCGGTTTATCGACGTCGCAGCCGCGCGCCACGGCCACGTGATAGGCGAACAGTTGAAGCGGGACAACCGCCAGCAGAGGAAACACGGTTTCGAGTGTTTCCGGCACGTAAATCACATCATCGGCCACGCGCGAGATTTGCGTATCTCCTTCCGTGGCGATGGCGATGACCGGTCCACGGCGTGCCTTCACCACTTCGAGGTTGCTCAGGATTTTATCGTACATGGCATCGCGCGGAGTGATGACGACGCTGGGGGTTTGTTCATCGATGAGCGCGATGGGCCCATGCTTCATTTCGGCGGCGGGATAACCTTCGGCGTGGATGTAGGAAATTTCCTTGAGCTTGAGCGCGCCTTCCAGCGCCACTGGAAAATTGATCAAGCGGCCAAGGAAATAAAAATCTGAGGCGTGCGCGTATTTCAGCGCGATTTGTTTGATGCGCTCGTTTTGTTGCAGGATGGACTCGATTTGCCTGGGCACGGCTTCGAGCGCTTGAATGATCTCCATGCCGCGCCGCGTGGATAACATGCGGATGCGGCCCATGAAGAGCGCGAGCAGCGTGAGCACGGCCACTTGCGAGGTGAAAGCTTTGGTCGAAGCGACGCCAATCTCCGGGCCGGCATGGAGATAAACGCCGCCATCGGCTTCGCGCGCGATGGTGCTGCCGACCACATTGCAAATGGCCAGCACTTTGTGCCCGCGCCGCCTGGCTTCGCGCAGTCCGGCCAGCGTGTCGGCCGTTTCTCCAGATTGCGTGATGGCGAGGACGAGCGTGTGCTTGTCGAGCGGCGCGTTGCGATATCGAAATTCGCTGGCGTATTCCACCTCCACCGGAACGTGCGCAAAATCTTCGAAAAGAAATTCACCCACCAGCGCGGCATGCCAGCTCGTGCCGCAGGCCGTGATGACGATGCGATCGATGGCGCGCAACTCCGCTGTGGACATGTTCAAGCCGCCGAGCTTCACGGTCGCTTCCTCGTGATCGATGCGGCCGCGAATCGCATTTTCAACCGTGCGCGGCTGCTCGAAAATCTCTTTGAGCATGAAATGGGGAAACTTCCCGCGCTCGGCTGCCTCCGGGCTGAACTCGATCTGGCTGATTTGCACCTGAGCCGTATCGGTTCCGAGGTTGACCACATTGAACTCATTGGCCGTCACGGCCGCGACGTCGTAATCGTTCAGGTAAATCACCTGCCGCGTATGGGTGACCATGGCATTGACGTCGCTGGCCACGAAATTTTCCCCTTGGCCCACGCCGATGATGAGCGGTGAACCGCGCCGCGCGCACACAATCAGGTCGGGGGCGTCGCTCGAAACGACCGCGATGCCATAGGTGCCGATGACCTCGCGCAACGCTTCAATCACGGCCGAGGTCAGGCGTTCCGGAAGGTTGTGATCCTTGGCTGAAAGGCGGGCGTACTTTTCGCCGATCAAATGCGCCAGGACTTCCGTGTCGGTGTCGGAAACAAACTGGTGGCCTGTTTCCATAAGGCCTTGTTTGAGGCGATCATAATTTTCGATGACCCCGTTATGCACGACGGCGATGCGGCCCGATTGATCGAGATGCGGGTGGCTGTTTTCATCGGAAGGCGGGCCATGAGTTGCCCAGCGCGTGTGGCCGATGCCGGTGAAGCCGGAGACGGGCTGCTCCTGGAGAAAACGGGCCAGGCCTTCGTCGATTTTTCCTTTTTTCTTCCGGATTTGAAGTTGGTCCTGGCAAAGCACGCTCAACCCGGCGCTGTCATAGCCGCGATATTCGAGCCGGCGCAATCCATCGATGAGGATTGGCCAGGCCTGCTTTTTTCCAACATAACCAATGATTCCACACATAACTGGATGACTCTTCAACCCTTCAACCCTTCAACTCTTCCCTTTTTCGTACTGTGACTTGCCGATTCCGTCGGCTGGCGTTATAACACATCAAACTTTCGCAGGGAAAGGAATTTGCATATGCCCAAACGGCTTTCGGTTCATACGAGCAACGTGCTCTCCATCATCATGGGTGGAGGTCAGGGCACGCGCTTGTTCCCCCTCACGCGGGAGCGCTCCAAGCCCGCCGTGCCGCTCGCCGGAAAATATCGCCTCGTCGATATCCCAATCTCGAATTGCATCAACTCCGGATTGAAAAGGATTTACCTCCTCACCCAATTCAATTCCGCCTCGCTCCATCGACACATTTCTCAATCCTACAAATTCGATCATTTCACCGGCGGTTTCGTCGAAATCCTCGCTGCCGAGCAAACGTTCACCGACACCTCCTGGTACCAGGGCACCGCCGATGCCGTGCGCAAAAACCTGGTTCATTTCCTGAATCATAATTTCGACTTCGCACTGATTCTCAGCGGCGATCAGCTCTATCGCATGGATTTCCGCCAGATCATTGGGCAGCACATCGAGACCGGCGCCGATCTGACCGTGGCCACCATGCCGGTCGAGAGGAAGGATGTTCACGCGCTGGGCATCATGCAAATCAACGAAGAGCGCCGCATCACCCGGTTTGTCGAAAAGCCCAAAGATCCGGCCGTGCAGGATGAGTTCCGCCTGCCGCGGGATTGGTATGAAAAACTGGACGTCGAAGGGGAGGAGGAATTCTTCCTCGCTTCGATGGGCATTTACGTGTTCAACCGCGAGGTGCTCCTCCGTTTGCTCGATAACAGTTTCAACGATTTCGGAAAGCACATCATTCCGAACGCCATTTCAACGCATCGCGTTTTTTCTTACGTCTTTCAGGGTTATTGGGAAGACATCGGAACCATCCGCTCTTTTTTCGAAGCGAACTTGAATCTCACGGTCGAGTTGCCGCGGTTCAATTTTTTCGACATGCACTCGCCCATTTTCACGCGGCCCCGCTTTCTGCCCGCTTCGAAAATCAACGGCGCGCAAATCGATCACGCCATCATTTCCGACGGATGCATCCTCAATTATTGCCGTATCGCGCAAAGCGTCGTGGGCATCCGCTCGCTTGTCGATCGCGACTCGAGGCTTCATCGCGTGGTGCTGATGGGATGCGATTACTTTGAGTCCGAAGAATCCATCACGGAGAATCAAATGGCCGGCCGGCCGCGCATTGGCATCGGCCAAAGTACCTTCATCGAAAACGCCATCATTGATAAGAACGCGCGCATCGGCAGCAATTGCGTGATCACTCCCAATGGCAAACCCGAAAATGTCGATCACCCGCTTTATTTCATTCGCGATGGCATCGTAATCATTCCGAAGAACGGCTGCATTCCGGACGGCACCGTCATTTGAACCCGGCGACGCGCGCCTTCCGGTTATTGTGAGCCGTGCTGGATTCGGATCGGGTTCGTGAAGCTCGCGTCCTCGGAATTCTTTCCCGCGTGACAATCGCTGCGGTGCTTTGCACAGTCACGGCATTGACGATGAAAAAACGCCATCCAGTTTCGCGGAGCGGGCGGTTTGGGAGCGGTCCAGCCGCCGACGTGGCTCAATTCACCGAATCGATTTCGTTCGACTGGCGGCTTTGGCGCCAGGACATTCTCGGGTCCATGGCCCATGCCACCATGTTGCGCAAAATCGGCATTCTCTCGAAATCCGAACACGCCGCCATCATCAAAGGCCTCGAAGAAATCGGACAGGAAATCGCCGATGGAAAGTTTCGTTGGAAAACGGAACTGGAAGATGTGCACATGAACATCGAAGCGGAGTTGACCCGGCGCGTCCCCGCCGGCGCCAAACTTCACACCGCCCGCTCGCGCAACGATCAGGTGGCGCTCGACATGCGCATGTGGGTGCGCGACGAAATCGTTGCGCTCGCCGCCGAGCTTCGGGGCTTGCAACGCGCGCTGGTGAAATCGGCTGAAACGCACGCCCAGGTGTTGATCCCCGGCTACACGCATTTGCAACGCGCTCAGCCCGTCTCCTTCGCGCATCACCTCCTGGCTTATGTGGAAATGTTCCAGCGCGATTATGATCGCTTTGCCGACTGCTTCGGACGCGTCAACGTCTGCCCGCTCGGATCGGGAGCATTGGCCGGTTCCACTTTGCCGCTCGACCGCGCGCTCGTGGCGGAATTGCTCGGGTTTCTCGATGCCAAAGGCGAGCCGCAGTTGTCCCAGAATTCCATGGACGCGGTGAGCGACCGCGATTTCGCCGTCGAGTTTTGCAGCGCCGCCGCCCTCTTGGCGGCGCATCTCTCGCGTCTGGCCGAAGACATGATCCTTTGGGCGAGCGCCGAGTTCAATTTCATCCGCATTGCCGATGCCTACACCACGGGCTCATCGCTCATGCCGCAGAAAAAAAATCCAGATATTGCGGAACTCACCCGCGGAAAAACCGGACGAGTCTTTGGAAATCTGGTCGCGATGTTGACGCTGTTGAAAGGATTGCCGATGACCTACAACCGCGATTTGCAAGAGGACAAGGAGCGGCTGTTTGACACTGCCGACACAGTTCGAGCAACCGTGCGTCTGGTGGCAGCCATGATCGAACACACGAAGGTAAACGTCGCGCATTGCCAGGCTGCGGCTTCCGATGCGCAATTGCTCGCGACCGATCTGGCCGATTATCTTGTGAAGAAAGGGATGCCCTTCCGGCAGGCTCACCATGTCGTCGGCCGTGTCGTGGTGCTGGCGGAAACTTCCGGCAAGCCGCTCAACGAACTCACCCTCCAGGAATTCCAATCGGTCGAGAAAATTTTCGGTGCTGACGTGAAGGAGATTTTCAATCTGCAGTTGGCCATGGAGCGCCGAAGCGGAATCGGATCGCCCGGCACCAAAGCCGTCGCCAGCCAGCTCGCGCGTTGGAAAAAAGCGCTCGCTTAATCGTGATGGGTTGCATTCGCAACACCCTGAAGTTTGGACATTTTTCGATCACCTTTGTTGAAAACTGAATTTCCAACTTTGTCGATTAAAAATCTTTCCGATAAGTTTCGACAAGCTTTGGCTTATTCCTGCGCCTCCTGATTCGCAATCGCGCTGCGGGTCGCAGACTCCGCGCTCCGGTGTGTTGCATTCGCAACACCCTCTGTTGGAACTCGGCTGCCGCGGTTGAAATTGGAATCCTGAGCCCTGTGAATTTCAAGGACGGGTGATTTCCGGTCACCTCTTGAAATTCATGAGAATGCCGTTGGTCTGGCGGACGCCGATGGAAGCAATGTGGCTGTCCATGAACAGCAGGTTGGCTTTGCCGCGCGGATGTTTGTTCCCGTGACGAAAACCAATGTCGAAGGTGCCATCGGAATTTTTTCCGAGCGAGATGACGGCAGGATGGTTCAATTCGAACGAGACGTCGGAACCGAGGTATGTCTGCGCGGGGCTGGGAACTGAACTCAACCGGGCGGTTTTCGGGCTGGTCACACTGGGAGGAAAACTGAGCAGGTTGTACTGGTTCATGGCGTAGCTGATTTTCCACGGATTGCCTGTGCCATTGTAATTCTTTCCGTAGCGCGAATGCGGCTCAAAGATGCGCGTCGGACAGCGGAAAACTGCTTTCGCAAAATCGCTGTTGGTGGTCGCGGTGCCGGCCCGGAAATTGGCCCGTTGCACGTAACGAATCAACAACGTCTGAAAATTGTTCGAATCGGCGCTGTCGAACGGCGCGTAGTACCACCACGCGAAGGGCAGCAGATCATTCTGGTCGTCGGCATACATGAAAGTGGCGACGGCGATCTGTTTCAGGTTGCTTTTGCATTGGGTCGAGTGCGCCTGAGTTTTGGCTCGCGACAAGGCGGGTAAAAGCAACCCGGCGAGAATGGCAATGATCGCAATGACCACCAGCAATTCGATTAACGTGAACGCCCAGTCGCGGCGCAAAGCGAAACCACGCGGACAGCGGCTGCGGATTCGGCTGGCATTCATGAGTTGCATTAACGGTAGCCGTCGATAGCAGTAATCGTATGCCGAGACCCTGTCAAAGCTTGCCTTTTCGCCTTCGTCGGAAGTTCAAGGCCTTGGCACTTCCGTGACGCGGTAAAAATGACGTGTTAAACCGGAGCGGTTCAGAAACAACTCGGTTTCGGGAAAGCGTCCGGCCACTCGTTGCAAAAGTTCGAATGGCCCGGCCAGATCGCGGCTCGTCCAAACCTCATAGTCAAACGCAGCGCTGCTACGCCAGCTTATCCGTGCCGCGCTTGCGTTCCACAAACTCAAATCGATGCTCAACAACCCATTCGCATTCCTCGGATCGGTTCCCATGATTTGCTCCCGCGCATTCGAATAGCCATCGCCGTCCGCATCCTGAGCGGCGGTGGCTCCCAGCGCGGAGAAATGCCCGAGCTCCCATCGATCATCCAGTCCATCACGATCGCTATCGGTCAATGGCGTGCCTGAGACGGTCAGTTGAACTGTGGCAATCGATCCGAGATGGGCGCGTTGCTGATCGTAAACCAACACCGTCCAGGTGCCGGCGCTGCTCTCAAAAAAATGGCGCGTAGAAAAATAGGTCCAATCTGCCGGGCCCGCGTTGTCATCAAAATTCTTTTCCTGGAGCAAGCTGCGGGTGCCGGCGGGTGAAACCAGAACGATGCGCAGATCGCCCCGCCGCGTATGATCGGAAACAATGCGCACAGACACGTGTTCGCACAGGAGCGCCTGGTCCATGGTGAGCGAATACACGGCGGCCGGTGAGTCCTGGTCCGAGCACAATTGCGCTTTGACCGGTCCGAGGCGGCGCGCATCGCGAATCGCTTCTCCGTCGGTTTGCCCGATGAACACCGCGGGAATGGGCGTGAAATCGGTGGCCGCCATGAGCACGAGGTCATCGACGTCGCGATTGTTGTAAATGATGGCGAAGGTGGCGCCGAAGCGCGCGGCGCGTTCGATTTTTTCCCGGAAGAAAATATTGCCGCGCAAAATGAAAGCGGCCTTGTTGGTCAGGTTGATGGCCAAATCCTGATCGGCCAATCCAATATCCTCAATGTCCAATGGTCCCAAAGTGCGCGAGGGGATCGGGCCAAGTGAATGGAGCGCAGCCGGAGTGAGACGAGCCGCCGGCAAAATGGGCGTTCCGCTAAACTGCAGCAAGGGGCGTTCAGGAATCGATTTACGCTCCGAGGAACTCACCGTGATGTTCGTGAGCGCCGGCCGATTCTGCCAGAGCTGCGCCAGCCGGACAGCTTCGGCGGCGTCCGGGACTCCAAAACCCTGGTTGTGACTGACTCTGAGGCCGGCGGCATTGGTGGACAAATCGTGATCGAGCAGGTCGTAGTGCCGCGCGGAAAGCAAAAGTATTTGCTGCACGTCGCGATAGGTGAGCAAAGGATTGGCCCCGAGCACGAGCGCAGCAACTCCGGATACGAGCGGCGCTGAAGCCGAAGTGCCGCTGAAGCCGGTTCCATCTTCGTAACCGTAATCGGCGAAATCATCGCTCCGCACGGCCTGGTTGTAGCCCAGGCTGCCGAGGCGATCGGTGGCAACGATATTCGTGAAACCGATCTGATCATCGCTGCTCGGACCGGCCAGGAGCACGCAAGCGCCGCGGTTGCTGTAGCTGGTGACCCGTCCATCCCGGCGCACGGCGGCGACAGCGATGACCGAGGGCAGGCTGCTTTCCGCGTGGTCATTAACGTTTTGCAGGCTGCCTTTGCCGTTGCCGGCGGAGCGGACGAGAACGACGCCGAGGCCATTGCGTCCTTTGCGCGCGGCATTATCGAGACCGATGCGTTCGAGCAAACCGAGTGGACGGGGCGCGAAGTTGATGGTCCCAAATCCCCAGCTGTGGTTTTGAATGCTGACGATGTTCGAGCGGTATTGGTACATGTCCATGAGATCTTCATCGCTCAAACCGATGTCACCCAGCACCACCCAACTGGCCAGTCGCGCCAGGGGCGCCACGCCGGCCATGCCTCGCTTATTCCCTTGCGTGGCCAGGGCCAGCCCGGCGACCGGTGTGCCGTGATTCGAGGTGACCGTCGGCGGCTGGCCATTGGCAATTCCGCTGACAAAATTGAAATGAGGCGCGCCAGCCGCGCGCGGGTTCAGCTCGGGATGCGCCAGATCCACGCCTTCATCAGCGACCGCAATCAAAACATCCCTGCCCTGGCTCATCGGCCAGGCCGCACGCACATTCAAATCCGCCCCGGCAGGACTTCCCGATGCGTCACGATTTTCCAGATACCATTGCAAACGAAAGAGCGGATCGTTGGGCAACGCGGCGTAGCGTCCGTGCGGAATCATCGGCTGACGAATGATCGGGCGGCTGACGCGCACGCGCGGTTGCAACGCGAGCCGGTGCGCCTCACGCGCCGCTTGCAAGGCATCGCTTGCTTGCATCACAAACACGTTCCGCTCGATCTGCCGCGCCACTTTCAGTGAAGTTCCGTTTGTGATTAGGTCCAGTTGGGATGCCCCCTCCAATTGCAAAACAATTCGTGAACCGAACTGCACCTTTTGGCCAGGCGCATTGACTCTTTCGGCGTCGATCCACGCCGGCCGGACTGGAGCAAACGCATTCGTAGCCACTGCGTCCAGGCGGTACTCGGCCACGCCGGGTTCACGAAAACGGTAAACCTCGGGCGAGATTTCAGCCGCGTCCGCAATCACGCTGACGACCAAACCCGTAATGGCGATTGTTCGGCTGAGACAGGGCACAATCGAACCGAAAATAAAATCCCGGCCAAGCGCAAATGAAGCCTTCATGAAATCCGATTGAGTTTACCGCTGCCGCACTTTGAAAAACCGCTGCGCACTTTCATTCAGGGGAAGGAAAACTTCGGTTTCCGGGAACTGCCCGGGAACGGACAGCAATTGCTGGTGCGTTTCGGCGACCTTTCCCGCGCCTAACAGATCGAATTGCTGATGACTAGTTCCCGGCCAACTGAGGCGCACCAGCCGTTCGTTCCAGGGCGAGAGGTCGATCAACAACGGAGCGGCTTGCGCGGCGTTGGTTCCCATCATTTGCTCGCGTGCATTGCCATAACCATCCCGATCGGGATCCGACTCAGGACCAAAAGTCAGCGTTCCAAACTGCCCCATCTCCCATCCGTCCTCCAGACCGTCGCGATCCGTATCCGTAATCGAAACGCCAGAAATAATCAGACCGGCGAACTGGACGAATCCAGCGTTATCGGGAACTTCATCGCTGAGATGCAGCTTCCAAATGCCGGCGCTGCTTTCAAAAAAGTGCAGCGTCGAAAAATAAGTCCAATCCATCGGACCGGGAGAATCGTCCAGGTTCAGTTGTTGCAGGACGCTGCGGGTGCCCTGGGGAGATTCAAGCGTGATCCGCACCTGGCTTCTGAGCGGGTGATCGGTCTGGATGCGCACGGCCACGTGTTCACAAATGAGGGTCTCTGGAATTTCAAAAGCCAGTTCGGCAACATCGAGCCGCAAGTGAACGAGCGCTTCCGGATGCGTGGACACGTACTCGCGCAGATTCAGCCCATCCGTTTGGCCGATGAAGATCGCGGGGATGGGGGTGAATTCCGTTTGGGCCATGAATTCGAGGTCGGTCCCGCCGGTGTTGTTGAAAATGATGGCGAATTCCGCTCCGGCGCGTGCGGCGCGCTCGATCTTATCCACGAAGAAACTCACGCCGCGCTCGATCAACGCCCCTTTCCCTTCGAGATCTTCGGCAATCTCCTCATCGGCAAAGCCAACATCGACCAGCGGCACTTTGCGGGTGGGTCGATCGGCATGAGGGCCAGAGGAGGGAATGCCGCGCAGCGCCGCCAGATGCTCGGGCAAATCGTTCCCCTCGACACGCACTTTCATGGCGCCATCTGGAATTTCCATCGAGACAGTCACTTCATTCGTGATTTTTGTGAGAGCCGGGCGCGGCGTCCACTCCTTTGCCATTCGCACGGCCTGCCCCGCATCGGGAATCCCAAAACCAACGTTATGACTAAACCGCAAACCGGCCGCATTCGTAATTATGTGGGGGTCGGCCAGGTCAACGTGCCGGGCGGATAACGCCAGGATTTGTTGCACATCTCGATAACTCAACGCCGGATTGGCCGAAAGAATCAGGGCGGCAATGCCGGCCACCTGCGGCGCCGCGCCAGACGTTCCGGTAAATCCCGTGGAATCGAACGCGTAATCGGATCGATCGTCCGCTGTGGCCATCTGATTGTATCCCAGCGACCCTTGCCGATCGGTTGTGAAAAGGTTGGCAAAACCATCATCCCCACTCGGCGCTGCCACCAGCAAACCGGCGCCAGGGTTACTGTAACTCGCGACTCGCCCGGTGGATCGCACTGCGGCAACGGCAATGACACGAGCATCCGCCGCGTAACCGTCGTCATTCACATTTTTGCCATCCTGGCGGTCATTGCCGGCAGAGCGCACGATGACGACGCCGAGACCATTTCTGCCGAAAGTGACCGCGTTTGAAATTCCCACGTCTTCGAGGGCGCCGAGCGCGATCTGTTGCAAGTCACCCGCGCCCCAACTGTGGTTCTGAACGGCGACGCGATTGGAACTGTATTGGAACATGTCCATGACCCGTTCTTCGCTCACCAGATCGTCACTCGAAGTGAACACGAGCCAGCTCGCAAAATGTGCGCGTGGCGCGACGCCGCTCATGCCGCGTTTGTTGTTTTGTTCCGCCACTGCCAGTCCGGCGACGGCGGTGCCATGAATCTGGCGCGAGAAAACCGGATTCCCATCGGGCATCGAAGTGTCAAAATTGTAGTGCGGCGCTCCTGCGGCGCGCCGTTGCAACTCGGGATGACTCAATTCAACGCCTTCATCGGCAATGGCGATGATAATGCCTTCGCCGCGCGTGATCGGCCATGCGCCGCGCACGTTCAGGTCGGCGCCGAGCCGCGCGCCCGATCCATCGCGATTTTCCAAATTCCATTGGCGTGGGAAATAGGGATCGTTTGGTTTTGGTGCATAAGCGCTGTGCCGTTTGATCGGGCGTCGTCGCACCGGATGAGCCGTGACGACTCCCGGTCTCTTCGAGAGTCGATCCGCTTCACGCACCGCTGTCCAGGCGTCCGGCGCCTGCAAGATGATCAGGCCGCGCGCAACTTCGCGATCCACTTTGAGTGGACTTCGTTCAAGCAAACGGGCGAGCTCATTTGGAGAACGGAGTTGGAGCACGACGCGATCACCAAACTCGACTGGCGACCCTTTATCCGGGATGCCTTGAATCCAAGCGCTGCCTTGCGGCGTTGCGCGCAGTGAGGGCGCGGGAATTTGAAATTGATATTTTCGCCGCACGTTTTCCTGGAAAGAAAACTCGACCGTTGAACTGGAAGGCAATTGCTCCGATCGCGCGGACCCAAGCAGGAGCAAGGCGATGCTGCTCAAAACGAACAATCGAAACCAAAACATGTAAGGCGGCAAAATAGCAAAATTCGTTCTGATCCCCAAACATTTTTCCCGGGGACGGCCTGGCAGAATTGGTTCGCATGCCGAGAGGCCGGCGCGCAGCCATGGATGATGAAAATCTGGCGGAACGGAATGGCTATGCTAGTTTTAGCCCGTGAAACATCCGGCCGTGGTGGAAAAACTGGAGAAGAAAAGCCCGAATCAACT
>JBFMDG010000021.1:0-26071 GCA_040754135.1 Verrucomicrobiota bacterium | reverse complement strand
TGAAAACCATTTCCACACGCAAACTCGCAACCGTCTGCGCGGCGGCTGGAATGCGCTGACGACTGGCGAACAAAACAGCGTCGCCAGATCCGCGTTGAATCTTTTTCTGGAATCGCCCCCCGCGCCGGCTGCGCAAACGCCCGCGCCGCGCGTCACAAACATTTCCACCATGACAACCAACGCACTGCCCGCACCGACGCCAGCAAAGGCCAGTTCCGGTTCAAAGCCTACTCCGCCTGGCGGACTCGAATTGGACGCTCTGCAGGTTTTGCACGCTGCCATTTTCGATTCGCGCGGCAACGCAACACTCGATCAGATCACCGAAGATTTTTCGAGAGAAGGCATGGCGGAAATCATCGGCATTACTCCCAAACGTGGCGCGCGAGTGCCGGAACTTTGGGGCAAAGGCGCGTCGACAGCGCGAGCAATCGCGAAGGATTTTACAGCTGTTTTGCGCGGCGAACAGCCATCGACGCAATTTTCCTCCGGCGCTTGCCTTGCGCGGCGCTACATCGAGAGCAAAAACAAATATCCGAACAAAATATGAGATACGCACCGATTCCCCCCACTGAAAAACAAGTCGAAACAATCGCGTCTGTGAACGGACGCCAGCACGACGCCGCACGTCACTACCTAATTGAACAGGCCGAAAGCGTCGCAGCGACGCTTTCCAAATGCGCACCGGCTGCCGGCAAGAAACTTAATTCCTTGCGCGAGCGATTCACGAACCTCGCGGACGAAATCAATTCGTTCTTGTGGGCGCATACGGAGCGCGTGAACAACGCACGGGCTGCGCTCGTTCATCGTGCTGCGACGTTGCGCGACTTGAAAAAACTCGAAAGCGAACTCGAAGAAGTCCGCGCCGGCCTGGCATCTGAAAAAGTGACAGCGCTGGCCGATGACGCATTCGCGAAATTGGTTGTTCGTGAGAAACGGTTGCCGTCTTACATCGCGGAAGCGCGCGCCAAATTCGAGGCGGCTGATGCAGCCTGTCGGGAGGCGATCGCCGCGGATATCGACGTCGGCGAAATCGTGCGTCAGATTCGCGAGGAGAACAATCCGGACACACGCGACTTTTGCGTGTCAGGCCTGATTGTGGACGGACTGAAGTAAACCTTTTTTCGCGCGTGGATGTCGCCAAACAAGTCACAAGCGCGCCGCGAGTGCGGAATGCGCTTTCTCTCATCACGCGCGACCCGGCCTGCACGCGTCGTGGCGGGCCGGGTCCCACTTACTTTCCGGTTGCATTCCCCAGCCCGCTGCCGAGTGGCAAACCGGGTTTACACCTTATGCAACTGACCGCCGGGCGGTGACGCGCTCGGCGATTTTTTTTCAGCAATATGAAACGCAAAGCAAAACCGCTTCCTTCTGCCGATTTCCTTCGCCGTATCGGCGCGCAAGGCATCATGACTGGCAAGCCGAAAAAACGCATCATTAACGAACTCCAACGCATCGGCGCACAATGAGCACCCATCGCGGCAAAGACTTGGTTGAACTTTCACCCCGGCGCGTCTGGAGCCGAACGGAAGGCTGGCAGACCGTGCGCGCGTGGGAAGGCACACGCGAGGCCGTGCAAGGACTGATTGCTCAGTTGCAAAGCACCAACGGCGCGGATCGCATCGACATCTTTCCAGACGGGCCGGTAGCGCGATTGGAGGCCCACATATCCAGCGAGGACGCGGGCGCGAGTGAACGGAGTTCCGACAGCTGGGAGTTGCTGGGAAACATGATCGGAAAAAAAATTCAAGAACACCCGAAACTTTTGAAGTATTCAGCGCAAACCCATGGAATAATTCAGTCGGCCCTCAAAGATTGCAACGATGCCAATACGACGGGTTACTCCGCGGTTTACCAAGCGGCCACCGCCGCAATTACACAAGCGGCCTTGGATGACGGGCTCCCCAACGGTGACGCCCTGAACTTTTTTGACCTGATGCTGAAGGGAACGGACTCCTACAACGTTTCGCAGTATGTGTTGAGAAAGACTCAAGTCGTTTCCAGTCGCTACACAAACCAGTTAGCATACCTGGACGTTGAAAAAATATGGACGCCCGCGCAGATTGTGAAGGCCGAGGCGATGCCAGCGACGATCGTTTTTCAGATTTGGGATTCGCAGACACAGACAGAAAAAATTCAACCCAACACAGTGATTCAGTCGGGCTACGCATGGGGCTGGTTGAAGCAGAGTCCAGTCGTAAGTTCGGTTAGTCGAGGCAAAGTCGAGATTACACAGGAATGGTGGCTTGAAGCTTGGTCAACCGATCTGTACGAACAGAGCACCTACGCATGAAAAACCCGCCGCGGTTTCTCGGGCGGGTTTGTGTGTGATCCAGCGTTTTTTATTGCCGCTTCATCGAGGATAGGAGGATGAGGCTTTTAGCTTCTCGACCTGATAACCCACGCCGATCCACAAGCGCATGCGCCAATGCATCTATTTGCGCCCAGTGAACCTCGACGAGTTCTTCTGCTCTTGCGCGCAGGAATTTCAGATAAGCCGCACGCACTTTATCGCTAGACCACAATTTTAAGACAACGTCCGCCACGCAGGAAAAGTCGGCGCGGCTGTGATGCGATCGCGCGCTTCGTGGCGCATAACGCCTTTGCGCCACATCGCCAGCAAGTAAAGCGACAAGCTGCTTTTCGAGTCCGCTAAACTCCGATGGTGATAACCTCCCGAACGAAAGGGCCTCTTGCCATCGTCGAGTGATTACTGATCGGTATCCGGTGACCCTGCCGGAAGAGTCACCGTCCGGAATTATGCTGACACTACGCATCGGAATGCCGAGAAAATATCCGACAACCGCATGCCCGGCTTCGTGATAAGCAGTGCTGAGTTGGTGTTTCAATTCCATTTCCAGCGGCGTCGGCTTTTCGGCAACTTGATTCTCAGCGGCTTTCGGTTCTCCACACTCTCGCGCAGCTGAACCGCGAATCTTTCCAGAAACCTGGCGACGTCCAACCGGACATCCGGCGGGAGCGCAAAGAACGTCCGACGCACTTTGGCGGACATGTATGTGCTCATTCGTCCTCCTTTTTTTGAACCGCTTCGATCAGGTCAGGATAAACATCATCGAGCGTCGCCTGGAACGCCTCTTGAATGGTTGCTCCTTGGCGAGCTGCGCGCTGGCCGAGGTAAAAGAGAAGCAGGCCGTCAAGCTCCAGGTCGAACGTGAGTTTGACAGGATCGGCCTGGCCAAGGGTGAGCGCGGCTTGTTCTGGGGTGATGTTCTGCCGTTCATTCCGAACGGCCCGGTTGGATTGTTTTTGCATTGTTGTTTCAAACAGAAAGCCCGATCTCGGAAGGCTGGAGCCTTATCAGCCCCCAGCATCACCTGGGTTGCCTATCTGAGACCGGGCTTTGTTTCTGTTCTGTTTCGCCAGCGGATTGATGGTCCGCTCACAGAATGGCGTGTCCCGCTCCAGCAGGACGGTCGAACGCTACGCCGACCCGCGCTCACGATTCAAGTCTTAAAACTCGATTTGCCGCGCCGGAGGGCGAATCCGCGGTGCTGATACTCCCGCGCAAAAAAACCGTCGGGAAACAGGCAAAGCGGAAAGAATCGTCGGCAACTGTCGGCGCGCTGACATTCAGGAAGGCAAAAACCGTTTCTAACAGCCTCCAAAGTTGCCGACACTTGCCGACACAAAACATGTCAAAATAGTGTCACGAAATGCCGCATGTCAGAAATTGGCGACATGCGTTTCAGGCCTGAAAACAGCGGCTTTGCTGAGGTTTCTAGAAATTTTTCTGCCGAAATTATTTACGGTTTCGTAAACCGTCGGTCGTCGGTTCGATTCCGACCATTGGCTCCAGCTTTCTGAATCACAGGCAGTTCGGGTTTCAGAATTCCCGTGTGAGAGTCTGGAGGTAAACACTTGCCACAGCACAGGTTCACTCCAATACTTCGCCTCAATGAGTACACGCCGACCGCAACTGGCCTGGTGGTTCGGCAGGCTTTACGTGGTGGGACTTCTCAGCAGTTCCTCGATCGTTTTTCCTTTGGAAATTGTTCCAAGGAATGCCGAGCGCGACTACGTCATTCAATCCTGGCGGAGTGAACACGGGCTGCCCAGCAACACGATCCACGATGTTCTGCAGACTGAGGACGGTTTCGTCTGGATTGCCACTTCACGTGGCCTGGCCAGGTTCGACGGATTGAACATCCGGGTGTTCGAAGGCTCGCCAGACGCCAGCCTCCGGAACCTCGAGTGCCGTAAACTCGCACAGGGGACACATGGCGAGCTTTGGGTGGGAACTTCGGAAGGTTTGTTCCGCATCGTGGGTTCGGCATACCGCCGTTATACTGTGACCGACGGGCTGCCCGCGGATGAGGTGACTGAATTGCTCGCGGTGGCAACGGGCGAACTCTGGGTGGGAACGCTGCAGGGCCTTGCGCAGATCCGCGATGGAATTGTGCGAAGGGTTGAGACTGGAAAAGGCCGCTGGAATGAAATAAACGATATCTACATTTCAGATGAGGGAACAATCAGTGTGGCGACAGCCTTGGGCATTCTCCATTTGGATCCAAAATCCATGACCATTTCTCACGAGCGGGACATGCCGTTTCAGGGAACACTCGCCGTGAAGTTTGACGAGGCTGTTTCACTCGCTGCCGGGGGGGAGTTGTTATGGGAGAAGACGTCTCAAGGCTGGATTCAACGAACCGATCTCTCGACAACATTGGACAGAAACGTCTTCTTCCGGCGTGACTATGCTGGCGCGCTCTGGTTTTGGGACCTCACGAAGGGGCTCATCCGCATGGACGCTACGGATCGGTTTGTTTCCTATGCCGTCCCCAATCTTGATACACGCGAATTCCGTCCCACTTGCTTCTTTCCGGATCGCGAGCGTGGATATTGGATTGGGACTAGCGGGGCCGGCATTCAACGATGGCATCCTAGGTTGGTGCATTCCTATGCTGCATCAACAGCGGCCGCTTACTCTCTCCTGGCCGCGGCTGATGGATCGGTGTGGGTAGGCACCGAGGAAGGTCTGATTCGTGTCGGACAAGACGGAACCACGGTGTGGACGGAAGCCCTGGGGCTGGCACATAACAGCGTGCGCGCCCTCGCCGAAGACCGGCAAGGTCGCATTTGGATAGGGACGCTCCGCGGGCTGCACTTCCTGGAAAAAGGAAATCTTGGACAACTGACGTTCGCTGGCGAGTGGGCTGCGAACAAGATTCGCGCCTTGCTGGTAGCGCGCGATAGAACGCTCTGGGTCGGGTCCGTGGTGGGGTTGCACCGCGTTCGCGATGGCATCATTGCGGAGCCTTTTAATTCGTCCTCTGCGCTCTCGCGTGTCGAGGTTCGCGAATTGCACCAGGCAACTGACGGCAGGATCTGGATCGGGACGGCTGCAGAGGGGCTTTACGCTTGGGATGGAACGGAGTTGGCGCACTACACGGTTAAAGACGGGCTGTCGAACGATTCGATTTGGAGCGTCTGTGAATCGACCGATGGAGCCCTCTGGTTTGGGACGGAGCGCGGATTAACTTGTTTCTCTAAAGGCAAGTTCTCGAAAATCTTCATGGATCGAGGCTTGCCGGACGACCAGATCTCACAACTTCTTTCCAGCGGTTCGCGAATTTGGCTTGGCACGACCAAAGGGTTGTTCGGCGTCGAAATCGCCAATCTTCACGCAGCGGTGACCGGCAGTGGTTTAAACATCCATGGAATTCAAATCGATGAGAATGACGGAATAAGGCCCCACAGCCTCGCCGGGGAGTTGAGTCAGAATCCCTGCTTGCGGCTGCGTTCGGGTGAACTCTTGTTTTGCGCCACCAACGGAGTGCTCAGGTTGCGCGCAAACAATTCCGAGCCGCTCACCGCGATTGCTCCATCGATCCAATCGTTGCGAGCCGGTGATTTCCTCCTTTACGACGGTGTCACTTCCTCCGCTTCATTACCCGAAGCCGAAAAGATAATTTCTATTCCCCCCGAGCAACGAAGCCTCGTTCAAGTTACCTATGCTGCGCCCTGTTTCACGAATCCCCAGAAGGTTCGCTACAAGTACCGCTTGAATCCGCTGGAAAAAGATTGGACTGAAGCCGGGCCGCGCCGCGAAGCGTTTTACACGCATTTGCCGGCGGGACAATACCGGTTCGAAGTTGTCGCCAGCAACAGTGCGGGAATTTGGGGGGATAAGCCGGCCCAACTGGGATTTGCAATCGAGCGCAGATTCCATGAGAAATCGGCGTTCCGAGCCAGTGCCCTTTCTGGAATTGTGATCTTTGCGTACGCGATCAGTTTGTGGCGGCGGCGTAGTTCGCGGCATTTGCAGCAGCTCGAACAGGAGAATGCACTGGCGCAGGAACGGCAGCGCCTGGCGCGCGATCTTCATGATGATCTCGGCGCGGACCTGCAGCAGCTTTCGTTGCGTTGCCACCTTGCTGCGCAAAACGAAAGAGATCCTCGCGCCATTCAGTCTGACGTTGCGGAGATTGGAATCGCCGCGCGATCCGCACTGACGCGCCTGATCAGAACGATTCACCTCATCGAACCACAATCGGCGACCACATCGGATCTTGTCCAGGTCATCACCGAATTGGCAGGCACCACGCTCGGGTTAGCCAATGTGGTCTGGACGGTACGCACCGAGGATCCATTTCCTTCGCGGAGTCTGCCGCCGCACGTTCGGCATGAACTCATTGTGGCCTCGAGGGAAGCGCTGAGAAACGTTGTGCAGCATGCGGGCGCACAGCGCGTTGAAATCACGATGTCGCAATCCGGTGACTGGCTCGTGATTGAGATCGCAGATAATGGCAACACCATGTTCGAATTCGCAGAAGCGCGGGACGGTGTTGCCGGAGTGAACTCGGGACGAGGCCTGCAAAACCTCCGGTCGCGAATGGTGCAAATGAATGGCGAGTTTGCCTTTCGGAGAACGGAATCCGGCTCGGTCGTCAAATTCTGTGTTCCCTTGTCGAAGGAAGCACAATGATTCGAGTATTTGTAGTCGAGGATAATGATGCGGTGCGCAAATCGTGGCGGCTGATTCTCGATGGCACGCGTGGATTTGCATGCGCAGGCGATTGCGCGTCTGGCGAACAGGCCCTCGAACAGGTACCGAAGGCTGCGCCGCACGTGGTGCTGTTGGACATTCGTCTGAAGAAGATGTCCGGCATTTTGTGTGCGCAGCGACTGAAGGAACTCATGCCTGGACTGCAAATCCTGATGCTGACGAAGTTCGCGGAGGACGATTTGATCTTTCAATCGCTGAAAGCCGGAGCCAGTGGATACATTCTGCAATCGGAATCACCGGCAAGGATTTTGGAAGCAGCCGAACTGGTACACAACGGCGGAAGCATCTTCACGCCCTCCATTGCCAGGCGAATAGCACTCGCCTTCCAAGCTCCGGCTCAGCGCAATCGGGATCTCGACGCCCTCTCGGATCGCGAACGCGAACTGCTCCAGGCGATGGTCGACCACGGTGTTTCCACATCGAAAGACCTCGCCCGCATTCTAAGCATCAGCGAGCGAACAGTCGACGCTCACATCCGAAATATCCTCCAGAAGCTCCATGCGGCGACACGCACGGACGCGGTGCTGAAGTTTGTGAAGGGTTAACACTGACTCCTAACAAACTAGACCCGTCCCCAAAATGCGAGTCAGCCTTTCTTGATTTGGAATTCGCCCTCTGAGAAAGCTGCTAATAAGCCGGGTCGATTTGCCGGCTTTCTATAAAATCGTGTCCGTATGATCGAGTTTTGAAGTTACTTTTTTGCCGCCCTGCCTTTAGTCGTGGGCGCCAGGACATTGGGACGAGTCAAGTGTAGTTCGCCCCGCTCCAGCAGTTCCCACTGAACTTCCTCGCCCGGCTGCAATCCGATCGCCGCGGCCAGCGCCTGGGGAAAGCTCATGTAGAGTCGTGCCGTTTGGCCGCGGGAACGTATGGCTTGAACACGCAAGGGATAGCTCTATAAAGCGCGTTCGCCTACTCAGACAAGGCTGGACCAACCCGCGTACTCAATTTAGCCGATTGCCAGACCAGGTGGCTTTCCGCAATAGTTGAGCCATGCTAACCGATCGGCACTAACTTAACTTAACCGGACTGCAAAGCGGTCGCTGCATGAGCGCGAAGACCCCCAACAAATAGCACCTTTCTACGATTTAATTAAATGAATAACATCATCTGTAAATCTCCGGCAACTAGAGTCTTTTTAATTTTGAGCGTGGCCGCTTTAAATTTGGCGTTATGCTTCAGCTGGTCAGCCCTAGCGCAGCCAATCACATGGAGACAGGTTAATCCAGGACCCTATCCCTTATTCGTGAAGAAGCTGCGATTTCACAATGGACTTTACTTTGCCGTAGGTGACAATCAATCAATTCTCAGTTCAGAGGACGGCGTCTCGTGGTCTCAGGTTAAGAGCGGCGAAGCGGGACGTTACTACGATGTCCTCTATGCTGCAGGGCTTTACGTCGCTGTGGGAAGCGATCACCGATTCACACCCGCGAGAGCCTTGGTGTCTGTGTCGAAGAATTTGAGAGATTGGACATCCTACGACATGCAAACGGAGGGTGAGTTATATGGAATTGCGTATGGCCAAGGAAAGTTCACGGCAGTGGGTGGAACTGAGGTTTGGGACCCAAGCCTAGGGTACATAGCTGCACCTCTGATTGTCACTTCGAATGACGGCGGGGAGTGGGCCCGGGTTCTGATTCCAGACGTTCCTACCGTTTTGAAGGCTGTCGCTTTTGGAGCGGGCACGTTTGTGGCGGTAGGAGGCCACAGAATTGATAGTTTCGAATCGCAGGGTGAGATAATCACGTCTCGCGATGCGTTGTCTTGGACACCAGCTGTCGTCAAACCCAATTCTCAAATGACCGATGTTGTCTTTGCAAACGGACGCTTCACCGTTATCGGGGGCGCGATCTCGTGGAGTTTGGAATTCCTGGGTTGGCCCAGGAATGACAACTTCGTGATCTATGACTCCTTGAACGGTGACGAATGGATAACCGTTTCGCAGGGCACTCAAGGAAAACTGTACAAGCTTGCAGTTATAGGAGAGACTTATTGGGCGTTTGGAGAGTACAACGCCAACCTGCCCGGTCCGGTGAATGAAAAGCCATTCGTGGCATCGTCCATAGGAGGTGTGGTATGGAGGTTGACGAAGCCGTCTTCATTAACGCCAGTTGACGCCACGTTTGGGGAACAGGGATTCATTGGGCGCTCTTCGACCGGTCAAATCACGAAGTCGACCGACGGGGTCACGTGGACTGGGCTGGACCAGTCACCGTCCCTGCAAATTCAAGCTGTTGCTCGTGGGGCAGGCAAGTGGGTCGTAGTTGGAAAGGGTGGGGGTATCGCGTTTTCGACGGAAGGTGAGAAGTGGGCAACGGTGGGATCCCCGGTGTCATCTGATTTGGCAGATGTGGCTTTCGGTCAGCGATTCGTTGCTGTGGGCGCGAAACAAGTGGCAGTCTTTTCGGACGATGGTCAAACATGGCGGAAATCGAACCTTGGTGAATCATCAGCCGTCACTTTAAAGGCAGTCGCGTATGGTGCAGGGATGTACGTTGCTGTCGGAGAACGAAATATTCCGGAGGGGTCGCCAGAGGGTCTCGTGTTGAGTTCAAGTGATGGGCTAGAATGGAGGACTCGGGCGGTCACGCAGTATTGGCTGGAAGACGTAACGTATGCAGCAGGGGCCTTTGTCGCTGTGGGCGGTTTTGAAGCAATCCTGAGATCGCCAGACGGAGTTCGATGGACAATGCTCAACAGGGGTGACGTTGACGATTACAACGGGATTGTTTGGGGTGGTAATATGTTTATTATCAATGGCCTACAGACTTTGTTATGGTCAAGCGATTCGCAGAATTGGGAGCGCATTCAGCCGAACCTCCGCTTGCGGAAGGTGTTGGGTTTCGCTGGTGGTCGGTTTTTTGGTGTTACGCAGGATTCGAAACTGGTATACTCGCGCAATGCGACAAATTGGGTTGCAGTTGAATTCTCATACCCCATTCCAGCCGCCGTGTTTGATGCAGTTGACTCGGTTCTAGCTGTCGGAAGTAACGGACTGATCGTGATGGGCCACACGGCAGCTCTACCTCGCGTTCTGCAAACGAAGAGGCAGAATGATGGGAGCTTTGTGACACAGTTTGAGGTGGCCGGTTGGGGAACGACCAACCTCGAAGCATCATCCGATCTGAGGCAGTGGATTACGCTGCGCTCCGAAAGCGGGGTGTCGCTCGTGGAATACACCGACCGTCGAGGCTTGGCAACTCAGTTTTATCGGCTAAGATGTGACGAATAGAGGTGTATAGAATTGACGCGTCAATGAACTGGCGTGGCAAAAAGGACCCGCCTGCCTGAGTTTCTCTTCGCACCTCATCTCAACCGCTGAAAAAACGCGAGCAGATCGCGCACGCTGGCCGTAGCAACGGTGCCGAGGCTTCAGCGGCTGAAGGCGCGATAGAACTGCTTTGGGTTGTATTCCGAATCGTGGAGCTCCAGCAGCGTGCGCCCGAGCACCACATTGGTCCATGACTGCCAATGGCGAAGGTCGGCGCTCCGGTCGACGTTCACCCGCAACTCAGGCAGACCTCGGAGGCAAATACGCGTGCCGTTTTGATCCGTCCGAAGTGGGAGAAATGACAACGCTGGACCGGGCGTAAACTGATGCAGGACATACAAGCCTTGAAGGCCAGCAGCAACAAACACGTACTCTGTCGTGGCGAATAACGCCCAAGCTGCAAATGCTGCCGAGTTGCCACCTTTCCGCTGCGGATTGGCTGGATTGCTGATGTCAATGACGAGCAAGCCAGACGCATTATTTGCCACGTAGGCATAGTTTTCAAAAACCGCTACGTCGCTCGCATTCGAAGTGTTGTACCCCCCCACCCGCTGAGGATCCGCCGGGTTAGTCACGTCAATGACGAGCAAGCCAGAATCATTAACGGCGACGTAAGCGTACTTGCCCGAAACCGCCACTGCTATCGCATACCTAATGGTGCCGTAGCCGCCGGCCCACTGCGGGTCGGCTGGGTTGCTCACGTCAATGACCTGCAAACCGGAAAACCCATCAGCTATGTAGGCATAGTGTCCCGAAGCTGCCACACCATTCGCGTAGCCGCTGGTGTCATAGGCGGCAACCCACTGCGGGTTGGCCGGGCTGCTCACGTTAACGACTTGCAGGCCGGTGGTCCCATCCGCTACGTAGGCGTAGTTGCCTGAAACCACCACGCCGCTTGCACTGCCGCTCGTATCATAGGCGCCAAACAAGTTTGGTTTAACTGGGTTAGTCACGTCAATGACGAGCAAGCCGGCATTCCCATCCGCCACGTATGCGTAGTTGCCCGAAACCGACACACCACTGGCAATTCCTAATGTATTATAAAGACCGATCCGTTGCGGGTTGGCCGGTACTCTCATGTCAATGACCGTCAAGCCCGAAAATCCATCCGCGACGTACGCATAGTCGCCCGAAACCGACACATCATACGCCCGTCCGCTGCTGTCAAAATCGCCGACCCGCTGTGGGTCGACCGGGTTGCTCACGTCGATGATCTGCAAACCGGCATCAAAGTCGGCCATGTATGCAAAATTTCCTGAGACTGCCACGCCATACGGATAGTACCCGAAGCTAGAGCTGCCGACCTTCTGAGGAATTGTTGGATTGCTCACGTCAATCACCTCCAAACCGGTCTGAAGACATGCCACGTAGGCGTAGTTGCCAGAAATCACAACGCTCTGCGCAGATCCGGTAATGTCATAGCTCGCGACAAGCTTCGGATTGGCTGCCTGACTCACATCAACAACGTGAAAACCGGCATAGCTATCTGCTACGTAGGCGTAATTGCCCGAAGCCGCCACACCCAACGCGCTCGCGCTGGTCAAATAGCCGCCAACCCGCTGCGGGTTGGTCGGGTTGCTTAAGTCAATGACCTGCAAACCGGCACCCCCATCCGCCACGTAGGCGAAGTTGCCCGAAATCGCCACACGATGCGCATTCCCGCTGGTGTTATAGCCGCCGACCCGGCGCGGGTTGGCCGGATTCCTCACGTCAACGACTTGCAAGCCAGCAGACCCATCCGCTACGTAGGCGTAATTGCCCGAGATCGCCACGCCACGGGCATTTCCGCTTGTGTCATAACCACCGATGCGTTGGGGGTTGGCCGGATTGGCCAGATCAATGATTTGTAGTCCGGCACGGTCATCGGCCACGTAAGCGTAGCTGCCCAAAACCGCAACACCACTCGCAATTCCAACGGTGTCGTAGCTGCCGACCCGCTGCGGATTCGACGGAGTGCCCACGTCGATGATCTGCAAACCCGCAGTCCCATCCGCCACATAGGCGTAATTGCCCGAAACCGTCACGTCATACGCATTTCCGGCGTTGTCGTAGGCACCGACACGCTGGGGATTTGCCAGGTTGCCTACGTCAATTACGTGCACGCCGGCGACCTCATTCGCAACGTAGGCGTAATTGCCCGAAACCCGCACGTCCCAAGCGCGATCGCTGGTGGCGTAGCGGCCAACGCGCTGCGGGTTGGCCGCATTGCTCACGTCAATGACCTGCAACCCGACGGTCAAGTCGACCAGGTAAACATAACTTCCCGAAGCGGCTACGCCAGTCGAAGAATAGTTTGCATCATCGGAATAATAGTGGCCCACGCGTTGTGGGTTGGCTGGATTGCTCACGTCAATGATCTGCAAGCCAGCCATCCAATCCGCCACGTAGGCATAGTTATCCGAAACGGCGACGCCGCGCGCAAAGCCGCTGGTGTCATAGCCGCCGACGCGCTGCGCGTTGGCCGGGTTACTGACGTTAATGATTTCCAAGCCAGCATCATAATCAGCAACGTAGGCGAAGGTGCTAACAATCACCACCTCCCACGCGCTCCCGGTGGTGTTGTAGCCGCCGACGCGCCGAGGATTGCTTGGGTCGGAAACGTCGATGACCTGCAAGCCGGCACTATCATCGGCCACATAGGCGTAGTTGCCGGAAATCGCCACCGCGCGAGCAAACCCACTGGTGTCGTAGCTGCCAACGCGCTGCGGGTTGGCCGGATTGCTCACGTCAATGATTTGCAAACCGACCGCGCCATCCGCCACGTAGGCGTGGATCCCAGAAACGGCGACTCCCCACGCGCTCCCGGTCGTGTCGTAGCCGCCGACACGCTGCGGGTTGAATGGGTCGCTCACGTGAATGATTTGCAAACCACCCGCACCATCGGCTACGTACGCGTAGGCGCCCGAAACCGTCACTCCATACGCAAGCCCGCTCGTGTTATAGCCGCCGAGTCGCATGCAATCCCAATCTGCGGCAGAGACCTCCAGGAAAGACAAATCAAGCAAAAACGCCGTGACCGTTAAGAGCGCCGGAGCGAGTGAAGTGAAACGGGTAGGGCTTTGGAAGTGCATAGCCGTGATGATGATCCATGCACCTCAGCCGCGCAATCGGCGGAAATGCGGGTGAGAATGGAAAGGGAACAAACTGCAACTGGCGTTTTCGCCTATGCCGCATCCTCTGCGTCATCAAGCCGCACCGGAGCAAATTCTCACTGAAATGGAACGAGTGCCGGATTAAGTCCCTTTGAAAATCCCCAAACTCAAGTCGCAGGATAGGCAGACAGGCATTTCGCTCTTTCCACAAACTGCCGTCCGGTGTAAAAGCAGCCGTCCGCCGGCACATTCGGCCGAACCGTTGTGATCTGGTCCCGTCCCGATCGGGCCCCGCGGAGTGGCTGGGGATGAGAGTGCGTCGCGGGCATATCAGCGCAAATGTTTCATTGGCGTTCGACCCCGCGTGAGCATTTTGGCGGCAAGCACTGGCTCGCATCGCTCGCGCTTGCGAATCTCCTCTTCGCCAACTCTGCACTGGCGGCAAACCAGGTTTTGGTTTTGGACGGCGACGAGGCGCACCTGGAACTGCCGCAAAACATGTTTGACGGGATGGAAGCCGCCACCGTCGAACTCTGGCTGCGCTTCGATGCCACTGGCCATTACGCCACGGCCTGGAGTTTCGGACAGCCGTGGCAGACGATGTGTTTGTCAACCTTCTCCACGACGACCTCGCTTCAGTTTTTCATTTACGATCGCCACCGCGACCTGCATCGAATCACTCTCCCCAGTGTGATCGTGGTGGGCGAATGGTTTCATGTCGCGGCAGTATCGGGTCCAGGCGGGATGAAGCTTTACGTGGATGGGATCCTGGCTGGCACAACGGATTTTCGCGGCAGCTTCAAGTCGATCGGCGATGCGGTTGTCAATTACATCGGCAAACCGCACTGGAAGGAGAACGCGCCCTTTCGCGGGGCATTGGATGAGTTCCGCGTTTGGAATTGCGAACGCACGGCGGATGAAATTCGCGCCGGTCGCTTCAAAACATTGACTGGCCGTGAAGCGGGACTGATGGCCTTGTGGAATTTCGATGAGGGTACCAGTCGCGACGCGACCCCGTTCGGCCATCACGGAACTTTGCGGGGCGGCGCTCGCTGTGAACCCGCTCCAGCACTCGCGGAGGAATCCACCCGGCGTCTGGTTGCGGTCCAGGGAACGGTCCGGGATGCGTCCGGTCAACCCTTGTCCAATGCGCGCGTTCAAATTCGCGAGCGCGATCAACTCGTCGCCCATACTTTCAGTGACGACCGAGGGCGATACAGACTTTTTCAGTTCGCCACCGCCGCTCCGTGCGATTTGTTGGCGGTTCATCCTCCCGATCTGACCGCGCTCAGCCGCGTCCAGTGGCTGACCAACGTAGTGCTTTCAGGCCAGCTTCCGCCGCTCGATTTCCAGCTCGTTTCGCCGCTCGGGATTGCTGGCACCTTGTCCGGTTTTGATGACTCCCCTCACGCCGCGGTTTGCGTCGAACTCTTGCGCGGGGATGCGGTCGTTGGCCACACGCTCAGCTCTCCTCGAGGGGAATATGCTTTTGCCGGGATCAAGCCGGGACGTTACCGCGTGCGCTGCGTTCATGGCGGACAGCACATGATGCCTGTCGCCAAAGGAATCCACGACAGCACCGATGCGGCGTTTGAAGTTGAGCTGCGCGCGGGTGAATGGTTGACCGGTGTGGATTTTAAATTCGCACCGAGGAACAACAAAGGGTCGTGGCGATTCTACACGTCGAATCAGGGATTGCCCTCCAATCGCATCACCACTGTCCACAACACTCCGGACGGACTGATCTGGATTGGAACTCTTGGCGGCGGGCTAGCCCGATATGACGGGAATGAATTTGAAGTTTTCGATACCGAAGACGGCCTAAGTTCGAACGACATTATCGATCTGGCCAGCGATGCCCAAGGTCGGCTTTGGATTTCCACCATGGCAGGCCTCAATTGCTTCGAAAGCGGACGGTTCTCGAACTTCGGGCCTTCCGAACACATGGCTCTCGATTTGATTGTGGCGTTCGGCGACAAGCTTTTCGCCGCACATGAACGTGGTTTATGGCGGCTGGAGAACGCCCGTTGCGTGCCGGCGCCGGCTGTTCCGGCTGAACACGTCTATTCCATGGCGCGAGCCGATAATGAGTCGCTTTGGATTGGAGGCAACAACTGGATTGGCTTTTGGAGCCCGAACGGATTTCGACAGGAATCTGTTCGCCGATTTGGCATGTCCGGACGCGTGTTGGCAATGCTGGTGGACACGCGGAGGCGACTTTGGTTTTCAGTCGAGCGCGCCCTTGTCTGCATTGACCAGGAGAACGTGCGCACGTTCAACCTCGCGCATGGCCTGCCGGAAAAGGAAATCCATGCGTTGTTTGAGGATCGTTCTGGAACTATCTGGGCGGGGAGCGAACAGGGGCTGGCGGCATTTACCGGCGATGGTTTTTTAACTTTTCCGTGGCCGGAACGAACGCCGCAAGGACAATTCACAACCGTCGGACTCACTCGACTTGATGTCGCCAAGCCACTTTTGCCGAGCCGCATGCGCATCTGTCAGGATGATGATGGCGGTGTTTGGGTAACCTCAGCCGTCGGCTTGTTCCGATTCGATCCTACCAGCGTTCGATCGCTCACCACGGCCGACGGGCTCCCGGGTGGATCAGCTGTGGCCCTGGCGATTCGAAGCGACGGCATGATGGCCGTGGCCACGGCCGATTTCGGGCTGGCCACGATCGACACGCATCAAACGTTTTTCAGTTTGGATCGAGTGGCGGAGGTGCGGGTTGTTGATCGTGGATCGTTTGCTTTGACTGGAACATATTTTGATCGACTGGGCGATTTGTGGGCTGCGGCTAGTTCTGGGAACGCGCAGGTTTATGACGGGTTAACCTATCAGCGCAAACGGGGCTACGCGGTCGCCGATGGCTTATTAAGCATCACCACCACCTGCTATTGGCAGCACCCGGACGGTGATTTGTGGATTGGCACAGACGCGGGTGTAAACCGGGTCCAACATCAACCCCAAGGGCCTCCTCGGGTCAGCTCATTGCCGGAGACGCATAACTCGCCTATCAGATGTATTTTCGGCGACAGCCAGGGCGTGATGTGGATCGGGACAGCTAATCGCGGTATTTATCGGTGGGACGGAAACAAAGGCCGATTCCATGGGAAACACGATCTGCTTCCAGACAACAGCGTCAATGCCATCTGCGAAAGTCCGGATGGAAACTTATGGGTCGGTACCGAACGCGGTCTTTGCCGGGTATCGTTGCATCGAGGTCCCTTCGATCAAAGTCCGATCAGAACCGAAACGTTCACGCGCAGAAAAGGACTTCCGAGCGATTCCATTCTGGCCTTGCACTGGAGCAAGCGAGGTGATTTGTGGGTCGGCACGGCAGCGGGTCTCGCGAGGTTCGATGGAGAGATGTGGGCCGTGCTCGATTCACGCGACGGGCTTACTGGCAACCAGGTGCGTGGAATCGCGGAAGACGCTGCAGGCCGGTTGTGGCTGGCGTGTGACGGCGGCGTTTCCTGCTACACGCCTAATGAGAAGGCTCCAAAAGCCGAGATCACCTTAGTGCAGGCCGATCGAGCCTATTCATTTCCGAGCGTGATTCCTGGTGTGAACGCCGGCGCGCGTGTGACAATCCACTTTCGCGGAGTCGATATGAAAACCATTCCTGCAAAGCGGCAGTTCCGTTTCCGCGGGGCCGGAGTGCCGGGCGTTCTGCCGCAAAACTGGCGAAGCGCGCGCGCCAGTTATTTCGAGTTCACCCCATCGCAACCGGGCACCTATCAATTTGAAGTTCAAGCCGTCGATCGCGATTTGAACTATTCCCAGCCCGCGATGCTTCAGTTGAACGTTGTCCTGCCGTGGCATCGAACCCCCACCGCACTGGCGTTCGCGTTTACTTCCCTGGTTGCACTGGTGGGCGCCGTCGGAGCTTACGGACGCAAGTACTACCAGCAACGGAGGCGCGCGCAGGAACTGCAACAGGAATTACTCGAAAAGGAACGTTCCGCCAATCAAGCCAAGAGCCTCTTTCTGGCGAAAATGAGCCATGACATCCGAACCCCGCTCAACGCGATCCTCGGTTACGCCCAGCTTCTTTATCGCAGTGAAACCTTGCCGCGAGAAACCCGCCAATCGGTCGAGATCATCCGCCAAAGCGGCACCAGCCTCCTCTCGCTTATCAACAATATTCTCGATCTCTCCCGCATCGAAGCCGGCCGCCAGGATCTCGAAAAAACCGATTTCGATCTGGTCGGTTTGATCAACAGCCTCTCTTCCATTCTGGAACTTTCAGCCCGCCAGAAAGGACTCGATTGGCGCGTCGAATGGCGGCGGACGGCCGATCATTGCCCTGCGCAGATACCGCGACTGACTGTGCATGGTGACGAGGCAAAGTTGCGTCAGGTCCTCATGAATCTCCTCTCCAATGCCGTCAAGTTTACGGAAACTGGCAGCGTGACATTGCGAATCGTTTTGCCGGAGACAAACGCCTCGCGTATGCACACTGACCTGAACGAAGCGCAAACATTTGTCTTTGAAGTGGCCGATACCGGATCAGGAATCGACGCGGCCACGGGCGAGTCGGTTTTCGAACCGTTCGCTCGTGCACGAACCAGTCAGACCAAAGAAGGCACCGGACTGGGGCTGGCGATTGCCAAACGCCTAATCACCCTCCTGGGCGGTGAGTTGAGTTTCACCTCCACACCCGGCCAGTGCTCTTGCTTTCGGGCGGTCGTCCCGTTGACCCTCGCGGCCTCGGCGGCAGAGTTCACTCTCGGTGTCGCCCGTCGGGAAGTCGCGCGAATCAAGGGCTCCGCACAAGTAAAAATTTTGGTCGTCGATGACGAACCCCACAATCGGGATGTGCTGCAAAAGATGCTCGAATCGGTGGGCGCAACTGTCCAGACGGCGTCCACCGGACCGGAGACACTCGCGCAAGTATCGGCATCGTCACCGCATCTGATCTTTCTCGACATCTGGATGCCGGGAATGGATGGACTGGAAACGGCGCGATGCCTTCGGGCGCAGCATCAGGCGGCGTGCCCCAGATTGGTGGCCTACTCGGCATCGGCCCTGGTTCATGAACGCGACCAGTTTTTAAAGGGAGGCTTCGACGATTTCCTGGCCAAGCCAGCGACCATGGAACGGCTGTGCGAATGTCTGGCGACGCATTTGCACGTGGAGTTCGAATATCGGTCCGAACCCGCGCCGGCGGCCTTTTTGTCCGGCATTTCCATTCCGGACGCTTTATCGAAGCGCGTCATTGCCGCAGCGGAGATTTACAATTCGAGCGAGTTGATGCGCTGTATCGATGAGATCGAGCGACTCGGACCGGACGAAGCACGGATGGCGCATCATATCCGCGGCCTGGCGCACCGCAGTGCCATGTGCGAAATCACAACGCTGCTCTCCTCCCTTCAATCCTCCTCACCCAGCAACGGAGCAGGTCAAGTCCGCTAAATCTCGGCGGCGTTCGGAACGACTGCTCCAATGCGGCCCCTCGCCGTGTTCGCTGTGCCGCATCCGGAGCATCCGACAATTCCACGCTTAACCGAGGCACCGTGTTAGCCACGGGATAGAACCGGATTGCAGCCGGTTAGACAAGGGATAGAAGCGAGACCGGCGGCCTGTTTACGGTGCATTAACGAACGATTCTCGCCGTCGATTCGATGAGGCTCCGCTCGCGTATTCGGTTCGAAACCAACGGGAGAATGATCGATCTCGTTGATTGGACATGGCCATTCTGCATTCGCGATGCTGGCTCCCCGACGGAATGGCACGCCGATTGATATAGGCAAAAGAGATCAGCGGCTTACAGAACACAAACAGCGCACCGACATCAGCCTTTGCCAACCCACGGCTCGATAGATTGTCGTTCATTATGAGTAGCAAACTCCCACTCTTCCTGGTCCTCGGCGGCTCGCTCGTGGCTACACCAGTCTCGGCAGTCGTGGCCATCAGTAATTTGGGCAAAGGTGACGCGGGCGCGTTTCAAAGCGGCCAAGTCAGTTTTGGGGCAACCGGCGGCATGCTCTTTACTGTCGGGGGGACTTCGATGAATTTGGACAGCATCACCGTTCGTTTCGTGGACGTCAGCTCGAGCAGCCAAACGCTTACAGTCGGGCTCTATGCCACGTCGGCTGGCTTGCCGACCGGTTCGGCGCTCTTTACGGATTTCACCCTCCTTGGAACGCTCGGCTCCGGCAACAATACCTTTGACGCATTTTCAAATTTCACGCTCGAGGCCAATACTACCTACGCGTTTACGGTTCATGGATCACAAGGCCTGACCTGGGGCGTTCAACAACAATCGGCTGGTGTCGATGACGGCGCTTTGGCCGGATGGGCCATGGAAGATCCTGTACAGAGCTTCAATGGAGGCGCCTCGTGGCAGCTTGTCGGCGCGGAAGGCGCCTTCTTCGCTTCAGGCCAAATCGACGTTAGCCCCGTGCCCGAGCCCCATGAATACGCGTTGGTGTTTGGACTTGGGTTGGTGGGCTTTGCCTTCTGGCGGCGGCGCCAGAACCAGCCCGCGAGTGTGCCGGTTCCTTAACCGGCCTAGGCACCTCAAAGCCGGCTTCGACAACTCGGGTCCCCGATGATCGAAGCTGGCTTTGTTGCTTTTTCGACAGTAGGATCGCTCGCGCGTGAAGCCCGTGGCGTCCAGTTTGAGCGATTATCCGCTGCCGCCTTGCCCGGCTGAGGAGGTGAGGCGATGAGTCGCAAATCATTGAATCTCCGCGTGCGCCCGAAAATTTTGATCGCTGATGATCTGGCGGAAAATCGCGACCTGCTTCGCCAGACGCTCGAGCCGGAAGGCTACGACGCCTTCATGGTCCCGAGCGGCGAATTGGCGCTTCAAATTGCCCACCGCGTCCAGCCCGACCTCATACTCCTCGACGTCTCCATGCCTGGCGGAATGAACGGTTTCGAAACCTGTGCCGCCCTCAAGAAGGATCCGATCACGGCAAGCATTCCCATCATCTTCATCAGCGTTAAAGATGAAATCGAAGATGTCGTCGAAAGCTTTCGCGTCGGCGCCGTCGATTACATCCGCAAACCGTTCCAGAAGGAGGAAGTCGTTGCGCGCGTCCGGACCCATTTGCATTTGCGCCAGCTCGCCCGCGAACTGCTCGCTCGCAACGAGGAACTCACCGCCGAAATCGCCCGCCGCGAAAAAGTCGAAAAGGAACTGGCACGCGCCGATGAACAACTCTCCATCATCTCAGAACAGGAAGCCCAGCGCTGGGGCATCGATGCTTTCGTGGGCCGCAGCCCCACCCTTCACCGGATTCTCGAGGATGTCCGCCGTGTTCAAGCGGCGCCAGCAACCTCGGTGTTGATCTCGGGCGAAAGCGGGACGGGAAAAGAATTGATTGCGCGGGCCATTCATTTTGGCGGGCCGCGTGCGCAAGGGCCGTTTGTCCCCATCAATTGTTCCGCCATTCCGAAGGAGCTGGCTGAAGCCACCTTGTTCGGGCATGTGGAAGGGGCGTTCACCGGGGCCAAAATGAGCCGCCGCGGATGCTTTGAAACGGCGGATGGCGGCACACTGTTTCTTGATGAAATTGGCGAGATGGAGATGGAGCTTCAGGCCAAGGTGCTGCGCGTGCTCGAGGACGGCACGATCCAGCGCCTCGGCTCATCGCAAAGCAAACAGATCAATGTGCGGGTGGTGGCCGCCACCAACCGCGACCTCTCCCAGGCGATCGCCCAAGGCCGATTTCGACAGGACATCTATTTCCGCCTGGCGCGCTTTACCATCCGCCTCCCGCCCTTACGCGAGCGGCGCGAAGACATTCCCTTGTTGGCCGAACATTTCCTGAAATTGCTCGCCGCTGAAATGGGCATTGCCCATCCGATCATGACACGGGCAGCGCGCCTTGCCATCGAGCAATACTCCTATCCAGGAAACGTCCGGGAATTGAAAAACATTATCGAACATGCCCTCATCCGCGGCGGTTCGGAAATTGACGAGGGACATCTCTCGTTTCTTCCAGAACACGAGACCCCCGCCAGAGCTCCAAAGCCTGAACTCGCTGCTCCGCAAAGCCAATCGCTCTTCGATCTCAATCAGGACCTGCGCAAGCTGCTCTTTCGTGGAGCTCTCGCCGAAACGGGAGGCGATCCCGATCAAGCGGCACAACTGCTCCAAGTGCCCGTCTTCGAAATTATTTCCGCCCTTCCAGAAACGTCGCGGGGCGGCGGTATCCGGCAGGAAAAAGCATTCGAAGACCGTCTTCGATCGTTTCTGCAGACTTACGGAAGCATCAATAACGCGGAGTGCTGCGAGCTCTTGCAGATTGATTCCGATCGCGCTTACACCTTGCTAACAAAACTCTGTCAAGCCGGCAAACTCAAACGCACCGGCGAAAAACGCTGGGCGCGCTACAGTGCCTCCGACAACCAGCCACCCCCATGAGCGCTCCCGCATCGCCGATTCCAACTCGAACGTCGAACCCAACACCGTCATGGCCGCTCAGGCCGAATGCCAGCGAGCCAACCAAGCAGCGATAGAGGATGAAAGTTGTGGCGCCCGAAATGGATTGCTTTTCAGAATTCAGCGTCAGTTGCACCGCGGCGAATTGTTCTCCCTGCTCCAGCGGTCCTTGTTGGTGATTGAAGCTGTATTGCAGCTTCGTCCTTGATTTGTATCAATGCGGACGCGTGCCAGTGCTCCCAAGCTCGCTACTGCATGAAAAGGCCTTTTGTTGCGTCGTCGCATTTCGGCCGGGTTATGTTTTTCTCCGCTTTGCTGGCTGTTTACTCTGTGTGCGCGCATACCGCTCCGGTCAGCACGCTGACCCTTGTTCCCGAAAAAGATAACCTGCGTCTCAGTTTGGTGTTGAATCCGTTTGAACTCCATTTTTTCTCCGAATTGGATTTGAATCGCGATGGCCGGCTCGATCCTGGCGAATGGAAACAGCGCGGAGAAAAAATCGCGCGGCGCATTCTTGATTATGTCGAGTTGACCATCGATCAACAGAAGGTGAGCGCCACCATTGCTGGCCTGATTCAAACATACGAATCACACCACATCACCGTGCGAGCCCATTACGCGGTGGACGCGCGCGACGCTCAAATCGAGGTGCGCTCACGATTGCCCGACCTGACCAGCCAAGCCCATTTGACGGACGTAACATTCAGGAATGGGAGCCGTGTTCAAACCGCGGGGTTGGATGCGCAAACGGAGGCGGTGGTGTTTGAGCGGCGTGAGGGAGAGGCTTTTGGGTCGCATGGGCAAACCGTGCTTGCAAATGATGGGCAAACACTCACGGCCTCGGAACTGAATACCAAAGCGGTGATGACACTGCTTGGGTTATTATGCGTGGCAGGGCTGCCTCCGATCCTTTTCCTTCTGGTCTTTTGGCGATACCGGCAACAATGGGGCGCACCCGGTTCGACGCGCCACGCCTTGCGAGCGGGAAGCCACTGATCCTGAGCTCGAACGAGTGGCGATTGTGATGATTGCAGCGCCAGAGTAAAGCGGTTCGCTTTTTTCCGATAACGAGCCCGACTTGAATGTCCCCGCGGGATGGTCCGGTTTGAAAATATTTGCTTTGACGTGGGACGGCACTAAAGAAGCCGGTGAGCTTTTGCTATTATGAATTCTGAAAGGGCAGCTTGCGGCAGAGTTGTTCCCGGTGACGCCCGCAATAAAAGCAAAAGGTTAGCTGCTTGGATTCTCTTGAAGTTTCGTCGTTCACTTTCTCGGAGTGGGTGTTCAGCACCATGCTGGGAGAGACGCCAAACCGATTTTTGAAATCCCTCGAAAAATGCGAAACCTGTTTGTAATGGAGTTCCCACGCCACCTCTTTGACCGATCGGCTGTGGCTCAATGCGAGGTAAGCGCGCATCAGCCGGATTTCGCGCAACCAACGCCCCGCGCTCATGCCGTGTTGCTCATGGAAATACCGGGAGAGGGTTCGTGATGACACGCCACAATTCTTAGCCAATGTTCGTGCCGAGAATTTTGCTTTCACAGCCATTTCTTCCCAGTTGTAGGCATTGAAATTACGCGGCATTCAAAATGTAATTTCACCGAGCGGCAGCGGAAAGCCAGGCAGCCACGGATCTGTCTCGCGTGGCCATATCGGCAGCCCATTCAAAAAACAAATTCATTTAAAGCAACGGAGGCTTTCTGGAACGAGCACGGAGTCTTAGCCAATGGCGTTGGCCGGACCTTGATTCAAGTCAATGCCGGATTTGAGCACAAGCGCCGCTGACGCTCCAAAGCCACACAATTCTCGCATCGAATTCTTCGGGAAAAACCACGCAACCCCAGAGTTGATTCCGATCAAAGCCAGCAAAAGCGGTCCAGGTAGCATCCGATCACGCGCAAGATATGAGAATCACGCACGCTTCAATCTCAAAACCATGGCGGCGTTGCGTGCGACCTTTTGCGATCGGGCTCATTGTCTTTTTGACCGGTCCGCTCTGGATGATTGGCGGCGAACCTGAACCTCGCCTGAAAGTTCGGCAGGATCCGCTGACCGGCCAATTTCTGATCACGGACCAAAATCGCCCGGTGCTCCAATACAATTATTTCACCGTCGAGATTGATCGTGCGGCTTGGCAAAAGGTGACGCCTGAAAATCAGAAGTACGCCTGTGCACGCAGCAATTACATTCATCCGCTTTTCGGAATGGAAGGCGAGGAATTGACGCGCGATTGGCCGGTGGACCATCCGCATCATCGCGGCATTTATTGGGCATGGCCGGAAGTCGGTTTTGCCAACGAGTTGGGCGACCTGCATGCGCTTCAAAAGATTTTCGCTCGACCCACAGGAAAGTTCGAGACACGCGATGGAAACGAAGCGGCGGAAATCAGAGCGGAAAATCATTGGTTGTGGCTGGATCGCCAGCCGATCGTTCACGAGCGAGCCATCATTCGTGCCTTGCCGATCGGTACGGAAGCGCGCGTGGTTGACTTAAGGTTTGAAATTAAGGCGCTGGTTGAAGGTGTGACCGTTGCGCGACGCGGAACCGACAAATACGGCGGGTTGAACGCGCGCTTCGCTTCGATGGAGCAGCAAGCCATTTCAGTTCACACCGATGCGGCCACGAGCCGTCCGCGTCGAAGCTGGGCCCAGTTATCGGGAATTTTTCCGGGCAGCAAAACTGCGACGGCGCTTGCCATCTTCCAGAAAACCTCCAATCCGAATTACCCGGGGGATTGGGTGCAATTTCCAGAGTTGAATTGGTTGCAGCCTGTATTTCCGGCTGCCGGCACGCGCTACAAATTGATGACCAATGCACCGCTCGTCTTGGAATTCCGAATTTGGATTCGGCGCGGTGTTCCTTTTGCCCACCCGGAATGTGTCGAGCATTGGGAAAAATACAATGCGCTGAACCGTAATCAGTGATGAAAAGTCCATGCGCCAAAACACAGGAGAATTCGGAACCGTCCTCCGGGCGAGTTTCTCGAAGGAGTTTTTTGGAAACGACCAGCGCCGCGGCCATTGGTTTTGCTTTTCCCAGGGTTATTCCCGCTTCGGTATTGGGCAAAGAAGGCCAACCGCCACCGAGCGAACGGATCCATCTTGGTATCATCGGAGTCAATGGAATGGGGCGCGCGAATCTCGATCATTGCGCTCAATACCCGGACGTTGTGGTCACCGCGATTTGCGACGTCTGGCAAAAACGGCGTGAGGCCGTTCTGGCGAAGTTTCCTGGCGCCAAGGGTTATCGGGATTATCGCGAGTTGCTGGCTCGGCCCGATCTCGATGCCGTGATCATCGCCACCCCGCCGCATTGGCATGCGCTGATGGCCATCGATGCGGTGAGAGCCGGCAAGGACATTTATGTTCAGAAACCGATGACGCTTTACCCGGATGAAACGCTGGCGTTGCGCAATGCGGTGCGAAAACACAAACGCGTCAGCCAGGTGGGAACGCAGATTCATGCCGGATCGAATTACCGGCGGGTGGTCGAGTGGATTCGTTCGGGCCGGCTGGGCCCGGTTAGTTCCGTTCACACGTTTAATGTGACCAATCAAGGTCCGGGTGGCATTGGGCACGCGCCGCAGGAATCGGTGCCGGCCGACCTCGATTGGGAGATGTGGCTGGGCCCGGCACCCAAGCGCGCTTACAACCGGCTGCTCGTGACCGATGCTTATCATCATTGCTCATTCTGGGATTATTCGGGCGGGTGGACGCCTGGCATGGCCCCGCACATTATTGATCTTCCAATCTGGGCTTTGAACCTCGAGGTGCCTCGAGTGACGTTCTGCTCGGGCGGTCGCTATGTGATCGATGACGATGGCGATGCCCCCGACACGCAGGAAGTCACTTGGAAGTACGACCGGCTGACCATGACCTGGAAAATGGGATGTGCGAATAGCTTTGGTTTTGATTTTGGCCGCGGCCAACCCGGTCGCCGGCTTGGCATCTACTTTCACGCGCTCAATGCCACCCTGTTTGCGAATTACGACCGATACGAAATCGTTCCCGAAGGCGAATACCTGACAGACCTGACGCTGCCGGAGCCAGTGATTCCCGACTCGCCTGGGCACGAACGTGAATGGCTTGATTGCATTAAATCACGGCAGGAACCGAGTTGCAGCGTTGAATATCATTGGCGGATCGATCTGGCGATTAATCTGGCCAATGTCTCTTTTAAGGCTGGTCGTTCGGTATCGTTTGATCCCCGCACAGAAAAGATTATCGAGGACCGCAAAGCCCGGAAACTTGCACGGCCTGAGTATCGCGCACCGTGGAAATTTCCA
>JBFMDG010000020.1:0-26135 GCA_040754135.1 Verrucomicrobiota bacterium | reverse complement strand
CGCCAGGCTCACCGGCAGCAAACCCAGCGTGTGACTGATCGTTTGCCGGCTGGTCCGTTCACCGTCCGGATCAAACACCGACAGCATCGCATAGCCCGCCTTCGCATACTCTTCGCGGTAAATCCAGGCAATCGACATGAAATGCGGCAATTGCCAGAAAAACAAAATCGCGAACAGCGACCACCCCTCGATGGTGATTTCGCCCCGCGCCGCAGTCCATCCCATCAGCGGCGGCAACGCGCCCGGAATCGCGCCGACAATGGTGTTGAACGGAGTGACGCGTTTCAGCGGTGTGTAAACAAAAACGTAACTGACGAGGGTAATCGCGCCCAGGACGCTGGTGAGCAAGTTGACGGTGAAAGCGAGCAGGACCATGCCCGCCACGGAGGTCACGCCGCCAATGATCAGCACAGTGTCAGGTTGCAATCGCCCAGACGGAAGTGGCCGATTCTCGGTGCGATGCATGCGTGCGTCGTACTCGCGTTCGAGCAACTGATTGAGCGCGGATGCTCCGCTGGCCAAAAGCGCCGTCCCAAACATCGTTTGGACCAGAAGCCACAAGTCCATCGGACCGGAAGAACCGACATAAAATCCAACCAGCGTGGTCAGCAAGACCAGGGCGGTGAGCCGCGCTTTGGTCAAATCCATCACCACGCCCAAGGCCGAGCGTTCATTTTGCACGGCGGCAGCTGGCAGCGTTTCGACGGAAGCTTTCATGACGCGGAAGGAGTCGAGGTGATGGCGTCTCCACCGATCAATCGGCTGCCCGTCAATTGCGTCTCGGCAGCCGGCTTCCCAATTGGTTGTCTCACAGCAAAACGGAACGCGATCACGGTAAGGAACGCTCCCGCGGATAAACTCATGGCGCCGACCACCACGTGAGCCGTGGCCATATCCGCGGCTTTGTTGCTCCAAACGGTCATGGCTCCCAAAAAGAATTGCACGAGGATCAACCCAAACCAGAGGCGCGCGACGCGGGCGGGAAAGGATTTCGCGCCGGCCTGCTTGCGGCTTTGCCACGCCACCAGGGCCACCACCGCCATGATGAGGAACGCGCCAATCCGATGGCTCATGTGCAAGCCGATTTGAAATGCCGTGATCGGATTGAAATCGCGCGCATCGCTCCGCTGCTGATTGATCCGCGCGATGAATTCGCCATCCATACGCGGCCAAACTTTCCCGTAGGCCAGCGGAAAATCCGGCACGGCCAGCCCGGCATGCTGGTGCCGCATGGTGGCGCCAAGGACTAACTGCGCAAAGATCAAGAGCGTGGCGAAAAGTGCGAGGCGGCGGAAATTTTTGTCCAGCGGCATTTCAATCCCGCGTTCAACCGCCAGCCTCCAGTAGCGCGAAGTAAAAACGGCAATGGCCACCAGCAGCAAAAGGAAAATCTGCGCGAGGGCGGCGTGGAAGATTCCGATTTCATCCATGAACTTGACCACTCTTAATCCCCCCAAAACGCCTTGCAGCACCACGGTAAAGAATGCGATCACGCCCAGCCAGCGCATCCAGCGCCGCTCCTCTTTCAACCAAAGCCAAACGGCCAAAATGGTGGTCAAGAATCCAACAAAAGAGGCAAACAACCGATGGCTATGCTCGTAAAAAATTCCTCCCGTCCACAAGTGGATCGGAAATAAAAACATGTTGTAACCGTAAGTCGTCGGCCAATCCGGCACCGCCATTCCGACCCCTTTGCTCGTCACCAAACCGCCCAGCGCTATCAGCAACAACGTCGAAAACGCCGTCGCCACCGCAAAACGGTGCAGCCACGGGTTGTCTGTGGATCGGGTCATCGACTTTTACGTCCAAAAATCCATCGGTAACTAAAACAGACCGCTGCGTCCCGTCAAGGACGCAGCGGGCTGGAACAACGAAAGCAGACGATTGAGCCTACTTCAATTCAACCGTCAAATCGGTTTTCACGTTCTCACCGCCAACCGTCACTTCCTGCGTCACCGGCGGAGATGCGGCGTGGGTTTTGCGATGATATGCGACCAAGGTGTATTTGCCTGGAGGCACATTTGCAATCTTGAAGGAACCGTCCTTGCCGGTCACCGCGAAGTACGGGTGTTCCAGAACTCCGGCGTAAGCAAACATCCACGGATGCACATCGCACTTAAAGCGCAGCAACACTTCCGGGTTATCGAACGCTTTGATGATGTCCGGACCTTTGGCGATCTGGGCTTGATTGGATTCCTTGTTCCCGCTCGAAGGGGACGGCGTGATGTGCACGTTGTGCAAAACGGGATCGGAATTCTTCACGACCAGCTTTTGTTTGGTCTGAATGCCAAACACGTAGGGCGTGTATTCGCAACCGACCTGATCGAGAATCACCGAATCGGATGGGACCGAGCCGGTGCCTTTGGCATCTTTCAAATAGACAAAAACGTCAGCCAGGCCGCCGCTGGAATCGACGACATAGAACCGGGTCTTGGGCGCGGTGGTGTGCAATTTGCCGCAATTCGGATCGCTCAATGCGAACATCTCCTTTTCTGGGGGAGGAGTGCCTTTCAAAGTGATTTTGCCGGTGATATCGGCGGCCTGAAGCAAAGAAGTGGAAGCGAGCGCTGCGGCGAGAAGGGACAAGCTTTTGTTTATTTTCATAGTTGTTGATCCGACTGTGCCAAAAAGTTTCGGCACCTTATCATTCGAGTTTTCGGGCTGCAAGTGATTTGTGAAACTTTTCACAAGCTTGCTGTTTGGACGGGCGCGGTCCGGTGCTATTCAACGCCGTCTTCGCGCCGCCAATCATCGCAAATCTTAAGGATATGCCTTGCGGACGCTTTGATCGTTATCAATTCCGCGCGGATTGGCAGGTCCCCGCAGGAGGTCGCGCCCTGCCCTTTCTCGGACCGGCGCTTCCGGCCTGCTCGATCCACTCCGCTCTACTCCGCTCTGGCGAGGTTGCAGATTTTCGTGGTCGCCGAGGCCGTTTCCATTATATTTTTGCTTTAACCAGACCAGAACCGAAACCATGCCATGATCAAAGTCACTGGACGCGGCTCCATCACCACCTGCGATGGAATCACCCGCCGCGACTTCCTGCAGGTGGGCACGCTGGGCGCAATTGGATTGTCCCTGGCGCGCTTTGCCCAACTCCAGGCGCTCGGAGCGGTGAACGAACAAAAGGGCGATCGCTCTTGCATCATGATTTTCAATCTGGGCGCGCCCAGCCAGCTCGACACCTGGGATATGAAACCAGACGCGCCGCGGGAGATTCGCGGCCCGTTCAAACCGATTGCGACGAACAATCCGGAAATTCAGATTTCGGAGATATTCCCATTGCACGCCAAACTGGCGGATAAGTTCTCGCTCGTCCGGACCTGTTATCACACCGCGGCGGCGGTCCATGACACTGGACATCAAATGTTGCAAACGGGGCGGCTGTTCACGGGCGGGATCAACACTCCACACGCGGGATGCGCCCTCGAATTCCTGAAAGGCCGCCGCAATGAATTGCCCGCTCACGTTGTTCTTCCCGAGCCGATGGGGCCGACGGGCGGCAATCTGCCGCATGGCCAGGACGCCGGTTTTCTGGGCAAATCTTTCGATCCTTTCGTGCTTCACGCGGACCCCTCGAAACCCGACTTCAAAGTCCCCGATCTTTTGCCACCTTCCGATGTCGGTGAAGCGCGGCTGGAACGGCGGAGGGAATTGCGCCAGGTGGTCGAGAACACGTTCAAGAAATTCGAGGGCAGTCCGAACGCGCAATTGATGGATGCGAGCTTCGAATCGGCTTATCGGCTCATGACCAGCGTGAAAGCGCGCGAGGCATTCGATTTGAGCAAAGAAACTGTGAAAGTCCGCGAACGTTACGGCATGACGCGCTTTGGCCAATGTTGTTTGCTGGCGCGCCGGCTCGTGGAAGCAGGCGTTCGCTTCGTGACCATCAATACTTTCATCACCGTGTTTGATGAAATCACCTGGGACATTCATGGATCCAAGCCATTCACGTCGATTCAAGGGATGAAGGAAATTGTCGCGCCGATGTATGACCAGGGATACAGCGCGTTGATTGAAGATTTGTACGAGCGCGGAATGCTGGACAGCACGCTGGTCTGCAACCTGGCCGAGTTTGGACGCACTCCCAAAATCAATCCCGCGGGAGGTCGCGATCATTGGCCACAATGCTGGACGATTTATTTTGCCGGCGGCGGTGTGCAAGGCGGGCGTGTGGTTGGAAAAAGCGATGAAATTGGCGCTTATCCTGTCGAGCGTCCGGTTAAACCTTCGGAAGTGGTCGCCACCATTTTTCACAGTTTGGGGCTGGATCTGGAGGCGCATTTGCCGGGTCCGAACTCGCGCCCCTTTCCTTTGGTCGATTTCGGCACTCAACCCATCATGGAATTATTTTGACGCGGAATGGACGCCGGATCCATGAGCGCCGAGCCAGACAGAAATTGGATTTCAGAATGCAATTCAACAAGCGATCACTGTTAATCACACTGTGCGTCGGTTTCCTGGCTTGTGAGCCTGCGGGCCTTTGTTCGCGCGCGGAAAGGTTGAGCATCCTGCCGACTGAATTCACCTTGCACGGACCGACGTCGCGTCAGCCGCTGCTGATCGAACGGACGGAAAATAAACAGTTCCGCGGGCACTGGACGAATGTGGTCGAATTCGTTTCCGGCGACACGAACGTCGTCCGGATTGAAGAGCATGTGGCGTTGCCGGTGAAGAATGGGCGCGCAACGATTTCCGCTCGGGTCGGGAACGAATGGCTTAAGAGTGAAGTAACGGTTCAAGGGATGGAACAGCCGGTCGAGTGGAGCTTTCGGAATAACGTCCAGCCGATCCTGGCCAAATTCGGATGCAGTTCCGGCGCATGCCACGGGGCGGCCGCTGGTCAAAATGGTTTTCGGCTTTCGTTGCGGGGTTATAATGACGAAGGCGATTACCTCGCTTTGACGCGGCATGCCGCGGGCCGGCGAATAATCCCGACCGATCCGGCGAGGAGTTTGTTGTTGCTGAAACCGACGGGCGCCCTGCCCCACAAAGGCGGAAAGCGTTTCGAGACACATTCGCTCGAATATCGCATTCTCTCCGATTGGATTGCCTCGGGTGCTCCAGGACCAAAGGCGAATGAGGCGCGCATTGAACGTATCGAAATCATGCCGGATTTGACCGTGCTCGAACCGGGTCGCGCTCAACAGCTCATGGTCCGCGCCCGGTTTAGCGACGGCCACACTGAGGATGTCACGCGCTGGGCCAAGTACACCTCGGCCAATGAAACGGTCGCCCAGGTCGATGAGCAAGGTCAGGTGACCATTTCTGGTTTTGGCGAAGCAGCTATCTCGGCCTGGTATTTAAGCCGGATTGCCATTGCCACGGTGTCGGCGCCTTACACGAATGACGTTCCCGCCGACGTTTTCACGAAAGCCCCTCGGCGGAATTTTATTGACGATCTCGTGCTTGAGAAACTGCAGCAGTTGAATCTGCCGCCGTCACCACGCTGCACCGATGCCGAATTCATTCGGCGCGCATACCTGGACACGATCGGCGTTTTGCCAACATCGGAGGAAACGCGCGCTTTTTTGCAGGACGAGTCGCTCACGAAACGCGACGCGTTGATTGAGGCATTGTTGCGCCGCCCTGAATTTGTCGATTATTGGACGCACAAATGGTCGGACTTGCTTTTGGTTCAGAGCCGCAAACTGCGTCCGCCGGCCATGTGGGCTTTTTATCATTGGATTCGCGAGCAGGTGGCGGAAAACACGCCTTGGGATGAAATGGTGCGGCGTTTGATCCTGGCGCGGGGCAGCACCCTGCAAAATGGGGCCGGGAATTTTTTCGTCTTGCACGAGGAACCACGCGAAGCGGCCGAAACGACTTCGCAAGCTTTCCTGGGCATGTCGATCAATTGCGCCAAGTGCCACAATCACCCGATGGAAAAATGGACCAACGATGAATACTACGGATTTGCCAATCTTTTTGCGCGGGTGCGGTTGAAAGCCGGTGGGCGCGATGGTGAAACCGTGGTGTTTGTGTCGGACGAAGGCGACCTGGTGCAACCGCTCACGGGCAAACCGCAAGCGCCCCGGCCTTTGGAAGGCAAATCTCTTGCGCTTGAAGATCCCGATGATCGCCGCCGCGCGCTCGCCGAATGGCTGACGTCGCCGGAGAACCGCTATTTCAGCCGCGCAATCGTCAATCGGATCTGGGCCAACTTTTATGGCGTCGGACTGGTTGAAGCGGTGGACGATTTGCGCCTGACCAACCCGGCAAGCAACGAAAAGCTGCTCGCGGCGGCGGCGAAGTTTTTGGCGCAAAACAAATTCGATTTGAAAGCGCTCATGCGAGCCATTCTGCAATCCGAAACTTATCAAAGATCCGGCACGGCGTTGCCAGCCAACGCCGACGATACGCGGTTTTACTCGCGTTATTATTCGCGCCGCCTGATGGCCGAGGTGCTGCTCGACGCCGTGTCGCAAGTAACCGGCGTGCCGACGAAATTCCAGACCGAAACAACCTATGGCGGCGGACCGCCGATGGCATTTCCGGCGGGCTGGCGCGCCCTGCAATTGCCCGATTCACGCATCGACTCCTATTTCTTGAAAACCTTCGGGCGGCCGGAGCGGGAGAAGACCTGCGAATGCGAACGCACCGATGATCCGAACGTCGCGCAAGTGCTGCATCTGGCCAATGGCGACACCATTCATCAGAAACTCACCGCTAAAGACAACCGGATTTCAAAACTCCTTGCCGCAAAAACTCCGCTGAAGGAATTGATTGAGGAAGCTTATTTGACCGCCTTGTCGCGGTATCCGACCGAAACCGAACTGCAACAGTTCGGCAAAGTATTCGCCGAAACTCCGGAGAGCGAGAGACGGGCCCTGACCGAAGATCTGTTTTGGGCTTTGCTCAGCAGCAAAGAGTTTCTGTTCAACCATTGAATGGCGCGATCCCAGCGAGTCCTGCTGTGGCGCAAGCGACAGGCGCGTTTTGACTGCACGAAATGACAGAAAAAAACAAAGCTAACTGCCAAATTCTGTTACCCGCCGGACATCCGCACTCCAGCCAAAACGCGCGGCACAGGCTGGCGCCGCGAAGTCTTTTCGACGCACCGATCGGCGTCTGCAACTGCCTGGGCAGAATCATCGCGCTTCTGTTTTTTCTGAGTTTCAGTTCCATCCTACCGAAAGCGGCCACACCCGATTTTTTGGCAATCCAAACGATTCTGGATCAGCATTGCCTTGATTGCCACACCGCGCCCGATCCGGACGGGAAACTTTTGCTCGATGATTTCACTGCCTTGATGAACGGAGGCGAGAGCGGCGCGTCGATTGTCCCAGGTAATTCCGAGGACAGCTTGATCGTGAAAATGATTGAAGGCCGCATCGAACGCGAGGGGAAAAAGAAAATCATGCCTCCGGGAAAACGCGCCAAACTCAAGCCGGAAGAAATCGCTCTGGTCCGCGCCTGGATTGACGCTGGGGCCAAAGCACCGGCCGTTGCTCAATCGCGGGTGCGGGAACTGAATGTTCCGAAAATCCTGCCGAAAGTGCCGCCGCGAAAATCGATCAATGCACTCGCTTACGCATCGGCGCAAAAGCTCGTGGCCGTCGCTCGCATCGAAGAAATCGAATTGCGTCGCGCAGAATCGCGCTCCGTTCAGCGCACGCTGCCGGGCCACCGCGGTCCTATCAACGCCCTCGTGTTCACCGCCGATGGAGCTCATCTGTTCGCCGCCGGCGGGCAACCCGGACTTTTTGGCGAGGTGCGCCAATGGAAAACGAGCGACGGCACGCTCATCCGAACGATGGAAGGCCATAGCGACGCCATTTACGCGCTTGCGCTCTCGCCCGATGGCAAAATGCTGGCAACGGGAAGTTACGACCAGAAAATTCAACTGTGGAACCCGGAAAACGGTCAACTCTTGAAAACCTTGTCCGGCCATAACGGTTGTATTTTCGATCTGGCATTTCGGCCGGACGGAAAGATTCTGGCCAGCGCCAGCGCTGATCGCACCGTCAAGCTCTGGGATGTCTTGAGCGGCGAACGGCGTGACACCCTCTCGCAACCGCTCAAGGAACAATACGCCGTGGCTTTTAGCGCGAATGGAAAAAAGCTTTATGCGGGCGGGGCTGACAATCGCATTCGAGTCTGGGAGATCAGCGAGAAGGCTACGGAAACGACCAATCCCATTCTTGAAGCCAAATATGCGCACGAAGGCGCGGTGCTCGATCTTGTTTTCTCTACCGACGGCAAGTTGCTGGCCTCTTCCGCCGACGATCGCACGGTGAAACTGTGGGACCCTGCCGGTGAACTGAAGGAAAAATTGCTCCTTCCGCAACAACCGGATTGGCCGCGCGCTTTGGCGTTCGTCCTCGAGAACAAGGCGCTGGCCATCGGCCGGTTGGACGGGTCGGTCGAGTTCTACGACAGCAGCAAAGGCGAGATTAAACCGCCTGGAAAACCGCAACTCGCCCAATTGCAACCACGGGGAATCCAACGGGGCGTGACCAGCAAAATAACGCTGACGGGGTCCAATCTCGGCGGGGTTGAAAAAGTGAAATTCAATCATGAAAAGATTTCCGCAACGATCTCGAAGCAAACCAACGGTGGAGAGCACGCAGACCACGAACTCCTGATCGAGGTCACCCCCGATGGCAGTGTGCCTCGCGAAGCCTACGAGCTCTGGGTCGAACACGCGGGAGGTGAAAGCGGGAAACTGAAATTCTGGGTGGACGATCTGCCGGCCATTTCCGAGGTAGCTTCGTCCGATGCGCCGCCAGTGATGAAAGTGCCCGCGACATTTTGGGGCACGCTGTCCAAGCCCGGCGAAATTGACGGCTTCACTTTTTCCGCAAGGGCTGGCGAACAACTGGTCTTCGACGCCGCCGCCCAAACGCTGGGTTCGAAAGCGAACCTTCTTCTGATGCTCTATGATGCGAGCGGCGCGCTCGTCGCATCGAATAACGGATTTGATGGCGGCGATCCGCTGATGGAATTTCGCGCGCCCTTCGAAGGGAATTATGTCCTGCGCGCGACCGATCGGACCAGCGCGGGATCTCCGGAACATTTCTACCGGATTTCTGTGGGTCAGTTTCCTTTCGTGACGAGTGTTTACCCGCTCGGGGTGGCGGCGGGCGCGCCACGCGAAATTGCCTTGATCGGATTCAATCTTGGAGAAAGCGATCGCGTGCAGTTGAACGCGGAGAAACCGGGGGAACTTCTCGTGCCCATCAACGCTGAAAAATATCGCAGCCGGCGTCCGATCAAAATTCTGGTCACGAATCAGCAGGAGATTCTCGAAACCGAACCGAATCATTCCACCGAACAGGCCGGCCTCGTCTCCTGGCCGGTGATTATCAATGGCCGGATTCAATCAGCCGAGGATACGGATTTGTTCCGGTTCGAGGTCAAGGCCGGCCAGCATCTCCTCATCGAAACCGCGGCCGCGTCCCTTGGATCGCCCATCGACACGCGGTTGGAAGTGTGTCATGCGGACGGGAAAGCGGTGCAGCGTTTGATGCTGCAAGCGGTGCGCGATTCCCGAATCAATTTTCGCGGCATCGATTCCAACGCGACGGGCGCGCGGCTCGACAACTACCTGGAAATGGAGCTCAACGAGTTCTTGTACCTGCAAGGGGAAGTGGTGAAATTGTTCCGCATGCCTCAAGGGCCCGATTCGGAAATGGTTTTCTACACCATGCATGGGAAACGGCGCCTTTATTTCGACACCAGCCCGAGCGCGCATGCGCTCGATGAAAATTGTTACATTGTTGAACCGCATCCGCCAGGCACAAAGCCATTGCCGAATGGATTGCCCACCTTCCCTGTTTTTTATGCAAATGATGATGACGCGGATCGCAAGCTTGGCACCGATTCGAAAATTCACTTCACCGCGCCTGCGGACGGCGCCTACCTCGTGCGGGTGACAGACACGCGCGCGTTTGGCGGCGACCGATTTAGTTACCGGCTGAGTCTCCGCGAGCCCAAGCCGGATTTTGTTGTCCGATTGAACGGCGCCCATCCCACGGTGCCCCTCGGGAGCGGCCGGGAGTTTTCCTTGACCGCGGAGCGCCTCGATGGATTTGAAGGCGAAATCGTCGTCGAGGTCTCGGGATTGCCGCCAGGATTCGTGGTGACGTCGCCGCTGACGATTCAGGCCGGGCATCTCGAGGCCAAAGGCACTTTGTTCGCCATGCCCAATGCGCCAGCGCCCGCGGAAACCAATGCGCCGCTGACGAAGATTGTGGCCAGCGCGGTCATCGACGGAAAAAATGTGCGCAAGGAAATTGACGGTTTCGGAAAGATCAAGTTGGGCGAGAAACCCAAAGTATTTGTCGCGCTGGAACAGTCGAAGGAAGGTGTCCCTCAAGCCTGGCAATCGGAAGGTCAAGCCGAGATGCGCGAACTCCATATCGAACCGGGGCAAACGATTCCGGCGTGGTTAAAGATCAAACGGAACGGACATGAGGAGCTGGTGACTTTTACGGTCGAGAATCTGCCGCATGGCATCATTGTGGATAACATCGGACTGAATGGGGTGCTCATTCCCAAGGGTGAAAATGAGCGGGAAATATTTCTCTATGCCTCGAAGTGGGTTCCGGAAACCGACCGAATGTGCTACGCGGTGGAAAATCAGGCGGGACGTCAAACCTCCTTTCCCGTTCTGCTGAAAGTGCGCAAGCGCGGAGCTCCGGTCACCGCGAGTGCACCCTGAGCATGCCCCGATTTTTGATGGCAAGCGCAAGGAGCGTCCGGGCTGCGACTCGGTGGTTGATCGATTCCCCAACGCGTCCGGTCAGCGGGAGTACCGGATTTTAAATCCAAAAAAAGGGCAGAAAAAGCGAGGCTCGGGCGGGCTCGACTCATCCAACCCAACCATTGAAATAAAAAAGGCACTCCCACGCGGGAGTGCCTTTAGAAAAAACGGAAAATTTATTTGGCGCCCAGGACGGCGTCTTTGCAGGCTTTGGCAACGCGGAACTTGACGACTTTCTTGGCGGGAATCTTGATTTCCTCACCGGTGGCGGGATTGCGGCCGATGCGGGCTTTGCGGTTGACCAGGACTAGTTTTCCGAGCCCCGGCAGAGTGAAGCTGTTCTTGGCGTTTTTGTAGGCGAGCTCGGCGACGTACTCCAGAACCTCTCCGGCGGTCTTTTTGGTGATTCCGGTTTTTTCGGCAATCGCGGCTGCGATTTGGGATTTGGTAAGTGGCTTTGCCATAGTAGTAGTTAATTAATTTAGGTTAGGTGCAGTCATTCGACTTGCGCGTATTTACGCCGTTCATCCAGACCGCGCAAGGAGAAAATCAACGATTTTTCGAGAGAATCTCAGCTTTTTTCACGCTCCCCCGTTCACCGCAGACTTGACTTGCCGCCGCTTTCCCACAACATCGTCGCAAATGCCTGGCTTGTTCACGATCCAAGACGACTTCCGTTACGAGATCGTCCGCAAAATTTTCGAAGGCGGCATGGGCATCGTTTACGAAGCCGAGCAACATGGCGCTCGCGAATTCGTCAAACGCATCGCCATCAAAGTCATTCGCCAGCATTATGCCGATCAGAAAATGTTCATCGATAATTTCATCGGTGAAGCCAAGCTGGTCGCCGACCTGATCCATACCAACATTGTCCAGACGTATCATCTTGGCGAAGCGCGCGGTGTCTATTTCATCGCCATGGAACTCATTCGCGGCGTCAACCTCGAACAATTTTGCCAGCAACTTCGCGACAAAAACCGCATTCTCCCGGTCGAACTCGCCGTCTTCATCACCAGCCGTGTGGCGCGCGGACTCGCCTACGCCCATGTCAAAACCGACAAGGACGGCAAACCGCTCGGGATCGTGCATCGCGACGTGAGTTTCAAAAACATCATGATCGCATTCGAAGGGGATGTGAAATTAACCGATTTCGGCATCGCCAAAGCCCGCGGATTCCTCCAGGACCAGGAAGGCGAAGTCGTCGCCGGCAAAGCGGATTACATGAGCCCCGAGCAGGCTGATTTTCAGATCACGGATAAGCGTTCCGATCTTTTCTCGACCGGCATCGTGCTGGCGCATCTGCTCCTCGGATACAATCCGTTCAAGGGCCAGAGCTCGGAAGAATCGCGGCAGCGCATTCTGACGCTGCCTATTCCTGATTTTCGCCGGCTCGATTCACGTGTGGACGACCGGCTCAATCAGATTTTGCAACGCGCTCTTTCCCGGAATCTTGACATGCGTTACCCCACGGCGGATGAGTTGCTCTATGATCTGGAGCACTTCATCTATCATAAAGGATACGGTCCAACGAACGAAACATTGGGACGCTTCATTCGCGATCTGTTCGGTCAGGCGCCGCAACGAGCCATCACCGAATCAAAAGGGAGCACGCAAATCCTCGAACGCACGGCGCGCATTGCCCGCACGTAACTGATGAAAGCGCCTGCCCGTTCCTCCAAGGTTCGGATTGGCCTGGTCCAAACCCGTTGCTCCGGCGATCCGAAAGAAAACCTCAAGAAAACTCTGGCGCGTGTGGAAGAAGCCGCCCGCAAAGGGGCTCAAATCATCTGCACCCAGGAATTGTTTCGCTCCCAATACTTCTGCCAAAGCGAAGATCACAAATACTTCGACCTGGCGGAGCCGATTCCAGGACCGAGCAGCGAAGCTTTTCAAAAACTGGCCAAAAAGCACGAAGTCGTCATCATCGCCTCGCTCTTCGAAAAACGCGCTCCAGGCGTTTATCACAATACCGCGGTCGTCATCGATGCTGATGGTTCCCTCCTTGGCATCTATCGCAAGATGCACATTCCGGACGACCCGCTCTTTTATGAAAAGTTTTATTTCACTCCCGGCGATCTTGGCTTCAAAGCCTGGCAAACGCGCTACGCCAAAATCGGCGCGCTCGTTTGCTGGGATCAATGGTATCCGGAAGCGGCCCGATTGACCGCGTTGCAGGGCGCGCAAATTCTTTTCTATCCCACCGCCATCGGCTGGCATCCGAAAGAGAAGGCCGAATTCGGCGCCAGGCAACACAGCGCCTGGGAAACCATTCAACGCGCTCACGCCGTGGCCAACGGATGCTACGTCGCCGTCGCCAATCGCATTGGCCATGAAGCGCCCGACGGCGGCGATGGCCTCGAATTCTGGGGCCAAAGTTTCGTCGCCGGCACCTCCGGTGAAATCATCGCCAAAGCCAGCCAGGAGCAAGAGGAAATCCTCCTCGTGGACGTCGATCTGGATCAAGTCGATGTCACACGAACCCACTGGCCGTTCTTTCGCGATCGCCGCATCGATGCCTACGGGGAGATCACCAAACGCCTGATTGATTGAGTCAGGGCTTCGTGACTTCTGTTCCCGATAAAGAACTCGTTTGGATCACCGGCGCGGGCGGATTAATCGGCAGTTACCTGGTTCGGACCGCGCCCGCGGCGGAATTCCGTGTCGGGGGATTGACACGCGCGCATTTCGATTTGACCGATTTCGACGCCCTCCGCGAAGCTTTCCGGAAAAATCCTCCGCACGTTGTGGTGCATTGCGCCGCCATGAGCAAAAGCGTGGCTTGCCAGGCGAATCCCGGCCTGGCGCGGTTGACCAATGTTGAAGTAACCCGCGTGCTTGCGGACCTGGCCGAAAACATTCCGCTGTACTTTTTCTCGACCGATCTCGTGTTCGATGGGCGCGCGGGAAATTATGATGAATCGGCTCAACCGAATCCGCTTTCGGTTTACGCCGCCACCAAAGTCGAGGCCGAAAAGATCGTCCTGCAAAATCCCCGGCATGTAGTCATTCGCACGTCCTTGAACGGGGGAACCTCGCCCTCGGGCGATCGCGGTTTCAACGAGGAGATGCGTCGAGCCTGGCAATCCGGAAAAGCGCTGAATCTGTTCGTGGACGAATTTCGTTCACCGATCGCGGCGCAGGTGACGGCCAAAGCCGTGTGGGAACTGATTCGCAAAAACGGGAGCGGCATTTTCCACATTGCCGGAAGTGAACGCCTTTCACGTTTCGAGATTGGAAAACTGGTCGCCGAACGCTGGCCGCAATTGCATCCAAAAATTGTGCCGGGATCCTTGCGCGATTACGTGGGCGCGCCCCGCTCGCCCGACACGACGCTCCAATGCGCCAAAGCGCAGGCGTTATTGTCATTTCCACTGCCCGGATTGAGCGCCTGGTTGCGGACGCATCCGGACGAAGTGTTTTGAAACAACCAGACCTTTGATGGCGGCTCGAACGATGCGCACAAGCCAAACACCATACCGCGGGCGGCTGGCTCCTTCGCCCACCGGCTATCTGCATCTCGGCCACGCGCGCACGTTCTGGATTGCTCAGGAGCGGTGCCGGGAAGCCAACGGCGTGTTGTTGCTCCGAAACGAAGATCTCGATGGTCCCCGTTGTAAAAAAGAATTTGTCGAGGCGATGATCGAGGATTTGCGGTGGTTTGGTTTTGCATGGCAGGAAGGGCCTGATTGTGGAGGACCGTTTGCGCCTTACAATCAAAGTGAACGAATGTCTTTTTATCGCGATGCTTTCGAGAAGCTTCGTTGTCTTGGCCTGATTTATCCCTGCTCCTGTTCGCGCAGTGACGTGCTTCGCGCGGCACGGGCGCCGCATGCGGAGGATGTGGAACCGATTTATCCAGGGACCTGCCGCCCACCCAATGGACCGCTCGACTCGAATGTCGAGATGTCCGGCAGCAGCCGCTCGGGGGATTCAACGCGGTTGTGGGCCACGCAACCAAACCAGCCGCAACTGCAGACGCGTTATCATTGGCGTTTTCAAGTTCCAGACGGTGAGCGGATCGCTTTCATCGATGGCCAGTTCGGCGCGCAAGAATTTGTTGCCGGGAAAGATTTCGGCGATTTCGTGGTCTGGCGGAATGACGGCGTGCCCGCTTATCAGCTGGCGGTGGTTGTCGATGACGCCGCCATGGGCATCACCGAAGTGGTTCGCGGAGCAGATTTGCTGATTTCTACAGCGCGACAAATTCTGCTCTATCGAGCGCTCGGATTGCGATTGCCGGCGTTTTATCACTGTCCGTTGATGACCGATGAACAAGGCGTTCGCCTGGCCAAACGCCACGATTCTTTGAGCCTGCGCGAACTTCGATCGAAACAATTCATGCCCGAACCGCTTCGCGCGCAATTTCGGTTTTGAGCAAAAGTTTTGGCGAAAGAAGCCCTCGATGCACCGTGGCGTGACGAATAGATGGTTTCGCGGCAGGAGCGGTTAAAACGGAATTCGACCGGTTTCTTGGAATGTTTAAATGCTTAAAACATTCATCCCGCGCACCAGATCAAAGCAGACCAGCATTTCATTGCCGGACTTGAACCAGGTGCCCGGCTGCAAAAAGAGTTTGCTGTTGACTGGCCGCAGCGGCGCCGCTTTTCCCGCGCTGATCAATCCCGGCGGCAAAGGGCTCGGGTTTGCAATGCGCACCGTGAAACGGGGCGTGCCGATCGGTGCATCGAAAAACACCCGGCCTTCCCGCTTCACAATCGTGGTCAGTTCCTTTGCCGCCCAATAACGCGCCACTTCGCTCAGCTTCATCCAGATCAGGTTGTCAAAACGCCGTTGCAACCGATGGACGACCTCCTGGAAGATTTTGAATCCGGTTTCTTCGCCGTTGAAATAAAACCCGGTCCAGTGCGCGAGCATCAACGCCGGTTCGCCGCGCTGAATCACTTCCACCATCCGGCCGGATTGCAAATCGGGTGTGATGAATTTGTCGGCCCCACCCGGTGGCGTGCAATCCCAGCCGCCGGTCCAATCGCCGGTGCAGCCAATGATCGAGACCACGCATCGCGGTTCGCCGCTTTGCAAGCCGGACACATACTCGACGCGCGGCGCCACGCTTTCCTCGCCCCGATCGTATAAATGTCGGAAGTAATGCGGCACTTCGGCCTCGAAAATATCCCGGACGGCGGCGAGCGCGGCTTGGGCCAGTTGCGGCAAGGCGCGATTTCCAAAGCCTCCCGGCGTGGTGACCCCTTCGCATGGCAGGCCGATGTTCTTGAGAATTTGCAGCGCGTACCTCATGTAATCGGCGATCTCCTCGGGCGAACGTCCTGTGGTCCACTCCCAATTCTCCATAAATTTGACCGAATGATCGGCATAAGGATGGCCGGTGTTAATGTCGATGACGCGCGTGTGAGTGACCATCTCGGGATGAATGTCCCAGTTGGGCAGCATCACCTGGCGCACCAACTCAATGCTGTCGGACAACTCCTTCTGGGTCCAGCCTGGGAGCATGCGATCGAGCCGCCCCACACACGCGGGAAATGGCACGATGCTGTATTTGCCTTTGACGCCCTGATCCGCGCACCACTCGCCGAATTTTCGCACGAAGGCATCAGGAATTTCCACCGGCCAATCGCGCCAGTTTTTTTTGTAACTGGGATTCGAGCCGCCAAAGGCAGTGTCGAATTGCGGCATGGCGAACCGGTTCAAATTTACCAGGCAGGTCGAGTCATCGATGATCAATCCCACCGGGACTCGATTCTGCGGATTAATCACGCTGACCTCCGGCGTCTGGTTGTTTGGGCGTTCGCCAGCAATTTGTCCCCAAACAGAACGAGTCGCAGTCGGGACACTGGCCAGAGCTGAACCGGCGGCGAGCGCTTTGAGAAAATCTCGCCGGCGCGACCCGGGATTCCGAAGCGAGGCAAAATACATTCTGGAAAAATAGTCGGCTCGATCATGCGACCCAAACAAAAAATGGAGAAGCGGCGAGGCGGATCGCATCCGTCGCATCGAGTCATCTCGGCCGGTCCCGCACATCTCTGATTAACAATCGTCCACAGTCGAACGCGGGGGCGCGGTGTGGTGCGCAGAATTGAATTTCCAAATGGAAAAGAATTGATTTATGTTCTGCGCCACATTCTGTGAATCGAATGCCACATTTCGAGGGTGAGTGGCTCGGTCGAGGCACGCGCCGCCAGTTTCTGGCCCGCAATGCGCTCGGCCTCGGAAGCGTCGCTCTGGCGTGGCTCTTGCGCCAGGATAACCTCCTCGCCACTCCGCCCGCCATGCCTCGGCAACCCCAATCGTTCGATCTCAAACCGAAAGTTCCTCTCATCCAGCCTCGAGCCCGGGCCATGATTTCCCTGTTCATGCATGGCGGCCCAAGTCACATCGACCTCTTCGATCCTAAACCGGAGCTGAGCCGGCGCAGCGGCGAAGATTATCCCGGCGAAATCACGTTTAGTTTCATCGATCGCGCGACGAAAAAGTTGTTTGGCACCCCTTGGAAGTTTCAAAAGCACGGCCAGTGCGGCATGGACGTTTCGGAATTGCTCCCGCATTTCTCGACCATTGTCGATGACGTTTGCCTCATCCGCTCGATGCACACGGACATCAATGGGCACGAGCCGTCGATCTGGTTCATGAACACGGGCAAGGCGCAGCCCGGCCGGCCCGCGCTCGGGTCGTGGCTCACTTACGGTCTCGGCTCGGAAAGCCAAAGCCTTCCCGCGTATGTGGTCCTGACCGATCCGGGTGGTCATCCGGTCGATGGCGTGCGGAACTGGTCGAACGGCTGGATGCCCCCGCTCTTTCAAGGCACGGTCGTGCGCGCCACGGAACCTCGCATCTTAAACCTCGAACCGCCGCCGCATTTGAAAGGGACTTTGCAGGAACAGAACCTCGCGCTCCTGGAACGGCTCAATCGCGATCATCTGGCGCGGCATCCTGGCGAATCCGATCTGGAAGCGCGCATCGCCAGTTACGAATTGGCCGCGCGCATGCAAACCGCGGCCAAAGAAGCCCTCGATATTTCCGGCGAAAGCGAAGCCACCAAAAAACTTTATGGGCTCGACGACCCGGTGACGCGCGAGTATGGCACGCGTTGTTTGATCGCCCGACGGCTCGTTGAACGCGGCGTGCGTTTCGTGCAGCTTTTCGTCAACGGACAGATTTGGGACAACCACGAAAGCATCAAAAGCAATCTCGTCAATTGCTGCCGCAAAACCGACCAGCCTTCCGTGGCGCTCGTCAAAGATTTGAAAGCGCGCGGATTGCTCGACACCACGCTGGTTCATTGGGGCGGCGAAATCGGCCGATTGCCAGTCACCGAAAATCATGGCCCGGCGGAAAAGGCCGGCCGTGATCATAACGGTCAGGGGTTCACCATGTGGCTCGCCGGCGGCGGAATTAAAGGCGGCATGATCTACGGCGAAACGGATGAGTTCGGACATAAAGCCGCCGTGAACCCCGTCAGCCCGAATGATTATCACGCCACCCTGCTCCATCTGTTCGGGCTCGATCACACCCGCCTCATTTACCATCACAATGGACAGGAGCAACGGATCACGGATACCAAACCATGCCGGGTGGTGAAGGAGATTCTGCGGACAACGTGACGGCAGTTGACGCACTTTTTACTTCGGTACCCCCGTTCATGAGATCCATGACGCGCTGAAGTCCTGATGCCCTGATTAATGCCCTGATCGCATGAAATTACGGTTTTTGTTGCGAGTCTTGTTCTGCCATGGGTTCCTTGGCGTCTCGATCATCCTTGGCGCCCCTGCCCCTGTTTTCGAAAAGGATATTCGCCCGATTCTCAAGGCGCATTGTTTCGAGTGCCATGGTGAAGGAGAAAAACTCAAAGGCGGTTTGGATCTGCGGTTGCGTCGCTTCCTCTTGCAAGGGGGTGACGAAGGCGCGGCCATTGTTCCCGGCAAACCCGATCAAAGCCTCCTCTTCAAAATGGTGTCCAGCGGCGAAATGCCGAAGCGCGAGAAAAAACTCTCTCGCGATCAGATCATGCTCCTCAGACAATGGATTGCTTCCGGCGCAAAAACCGCCCGTCCTGAACCGGTCGAAATCGGAACGGGCAGCGGCATCACCGATGAGGAACGGGCTTTCTGGTCCTTTCAGCCGATGCGCAAACCTGCCGTCCCGAAAACCAAAATCAAAGATCGCGCGCGAACTCCCATTGACGCGTTTCTGGTGCGCGCGATGCGCGATCAAAACCTTCGTTTTTCGGCCGACGCGGAGAAAATCACTTTGCTGCGCCGCGCGCATTTCGACCTGATTGGGTTGCCGCCCACGCCGGAGCAAGTGGAAGCCTTCCTGGCGGACAACGCGCCGGACGCCTACGAGCGGATGCTCGATCGGCTGCTCGACTTGCCGCAATATGGAGAGCGCTGGGGCCGGCATTGGCTCGATGTTGCCGGCTATGCCGATTCGGATGGTTACAGTGACGCCGACCCACCGCGGCCTTACGCTTATAAATACCGCGATTATGTGATTCGCTCGTTCAACACGGACAAACCACTCGACCAATTCATTACGGAACAATTGGCTGGGGATGAACTGGCCGGCGTCACTCAATCCGATGCCCAAACCGCCGCCGCCACAATCGAGCGTGTCCGCGATCACCTGATTGCGACTGGATTCTTGCGCATGGGGGCCGATGGGAGCGCCACGCCCGCCATCGATTACGACACGGTGCGAAACCAGGTGGTGGCCGATGCAATCAAGATCGTCTCGACCTCCTTGCTGGGACTGAGCGTGGGCTGCGCTCAATGCCATGATCATCGTTACGACCCGATTCCACAGACCGATTACTATCGGCTGCGTGCGATTTTCGAACCGGCTTACAACTGGAAAAACTGGCGCAACCCGGACCAGCGTCTGGTCTCGCTTTACACCGAAGCCGACCGGAAAAAAGCAGTGGAAGTGGAAGCGGAAGCCAAGAAGCTTTCTGAAGAGCGCGAGCAGAAACAAAAGCAATACATCGCTGAAGCATTGACGAAGCATCTGGAAAAATTTGAGCCTGGCCTGCGCGAACAATTGCGGGCGGCATACGATGCGCCCGCTGAGAAACGAACGCCCGAGCAAAAGAAACTGCTCTCCGACAATCCCAGCGTGAACATCAATCCGGGCGTGCTTTATCAATACAACCAGAAGGCCGCCGATGATTTAAAGGCCATGGACGCAAAGATTGCCGAAGTTCGCGCTCGAAAGCCGGTGGAAGATTTTATTGCGGCGCTCACCGAACCCGTGGACAACCTGCCGGTCACCTATTTGTTTCATCGTGGCGATCACAAGCAGCCGAAAGGAGCCGTTCCGCCGGGCGTTTTGAGCGTGCTGGTGCCTCCAGGTACCAGCGTGGATTTGCCGCCAAAAGAGACCCACATCCACACCAGCGGACGCCGACTCGCGTTCGCGCGCTGGCTGACCAGTGGCACCAATCCGCTCGTGGCGCGTGTATTCGTCAATCGCGTTTGGATGCATCATTTCGGTCGTGGCCTTGTCAGCACTCCCTCCGATTTCGGATTCATGGGCGAGCGGCCGTCGCATCCGGAGTTGCTCGATTGGCTGGCGAACGATTTTGTTGAACAAGGGTGGCGCGTGAAACGGCTGCACAAGTTGATCATGACCTCGACGGCTTACCGCCAGTCCTCCCGCCGCCTCCCGCGCTACGATCAGCGCGATGCCGAAGCGAGATTTTACTGGCGCAAACCGGTGCAGCGGCTCGATGCCGAAGCCCTTCGCGATGCGATTCTGGCGGCCAGCGGCGATTTGAACCCGGCCATGTATGGCTCGCCCGTGCCCGTGCGCCCGGATCTCCACGGCCAAATCATCGTCGGCGTGGACAAAACTCAAGGGGACAACAAGATGCCTGTGGAAGTCGGATTGAACGGAGAGGAATACCGGCGCTCTGTGTACATCCAAATGCGAAGGAGCCGGCCATTGGCGATGTTGCACGCATTCGATGCGCCCGTGATGGAGGTGAATTGCGAACGGCGCCAATCCTCGACCGTGGCCACACAATCTTTGATGCTCATGAACAGCCAGTTCATCCTGGATCAAGCCCGGCATTTTGCCCAGCGTCTGCAAAAAGAAGCTGGCGAGGACCGCGATCGTCAAATTCAACGCGCCTGGCTGATTGCTTTCAGCCGCCTTCCCAGCGATGCAGAACTCACCGATGCCCGTGCCTTTCTCGCGCGCCAAACAGAACATGTCAGGCTCGCCCAAAAAGAAATACCGACGCCCAAAGCCGAGGAGAAACCGAGCGAAAAGAAAGAGGACAAACCAAAGCCGCCTCCTCCACCCGCGCCTGAACTGCAGGCCTTGACGAACCTTTGCCAAACCTTATTGAGCGCGAATGAATTTCTTTACGTGGATTGATAGGCGACAGTTTTCTTGATGGCTGGAGCGCTCCATCTTGGTTCGAAAATCGCAATGGCAACCTCCTGTTAGCCTGTGCGTTCGAAAGCTCATGGTTTGGCGGCACAAGCCGTGCTAAAATTCGCGCCTGAGTTTTACCGGAACCGTTTGAACATTGAACCAAAGCCCGGTGCGCCAGCAACCGGTCGCTTGTGCCAAAAATCACCATGCACGGTCCAACTGTTTCCTCCTTCGGGATCGCTTTCCTCGCGCTTCTCCAAACACTCGCACAGGCCGACGATTGGCCGCAATATCGCGGTCCCAATCACGATGGCTTTTCCCGCGAACAAATTCGTTTGAACTGGACCGAAGAGCCGCCGCGGCAACTCTGGCGCAAAACGATGGACCCGGGCCTGAGTTCATTTTCGATCAGCGGTGGAAAAGCTTTCACCCAGGTGCGCCGCCTCAACGGTTCCGCGCAAACGGAATTCTGTGTGGCACTGAACGCCGATACCGGTGAAGAACTCTGGGCCGTGCCGCTCGATCAGGCCAGTTACCCGCACGGCGGCGTCGGATCCGACGACGGCCCAAGATCCACGCCTTGCATCGACGGCGATCGCGTCTATGTCTTCACTTCCTACCTGCGCCTCTACTGTCTCAATGCCAATTCGGGCCAGACAATCTGGATGAAGGATTTTGTCGCCGACCTCGGTTCGACTGTCGTCGCATGGCAGAATGCCGCCTCACCCGTCATTGTGGGCGATTTGATTTTTGTGAACGGCAACGCCACCAATCAACGCCTCATGGCGGTGCGCAAAAGCGACGGCGCCATCGTGTGGAAAGGGCAAAATGATCGCATGACACAAGCCACCCCGGTGTACGGAGTCGTCGCCGGTGTGCCGCAAGTGATCTTCTTCGCGCAATCGGGCCTCGTCTCGGTCGAACCGGAAACCGGCCGCGTTTTGTGGCGCTACTCGCTTCCGTTCAGCACTTCGACAGCGGCATCGCCCGTGATCGCGGGAGATACGGTTTACGCATCGGCAGCTTATGGTGTCGGCGCCGGCATGGTGCGCATTTCGAAAAGCGGATTGACAGTGACCTCGAGTCAGGTCTGGCGAACTCCGGGCGCCAACATGAACCATTGGGCAACCCCGGTTTTTTATGAAGGCCACTTTTACGGCATTTACGGGCAGTCCCTGGTCAGCTTGCGCTGCGTGGAAGCCAGCAGCGGCGTTGAAAAATGGCGGCAGGACGGCGTCGGAACCGGAGGCTTGCTCCGCGTCTCGGATCATCTGTTGGTTCTGACCGCCAATGGCACATTGATTGTCGTGCAACCGGATCCCGCCCAGTACCGGGAGATCACGCGTTTTCGTGCGGTGACCACAGGCAAAGCCTGGAATGTTCCGGCGATCAGTCATGGCCGCATTTACGTGCGCAGCACTCTGCAAGCGGCCGCGTTCGATGTTTCATTGCCGCCTCCTCCCGCCAAACCATTGAAACTGCAACCGGCGCTCTCGACCGATGCCAAAGTCTTTCAATTAAAAATCGCCGCTGAAGATGGATCCGCTCTCGATGCCGCTCAGGCGGGCAAGATCGAAATCCATGTCAGTTCGGATTTGTCCGGTGAAAACTGGACGCGTCTCGAAACGAACCCGGTCTTGAACAACGGAGTGCTGCAGATCGACGAACCGATCGGCGCCGCGCCCAAATTTTATCGAACTGTGCAGAAACCGTGAACTTACGATTGGCAAAAGTTGGGTTGGGCGGATTCACCTTGATCGAATTGCTGGTGGTGATTGCAATCATCGCCATTCTCAGTTCGTTGCTGTTACCGGCGCTGAGCAACGCCAAGGAGCGCGCGCGCCGCACAGCTTGTTTGAATAATATGCGGCAATTCATTATTGCCACCCATGTTTACGCCGGGGATAACGAACAGCGCCTGCCGCGCGGTGACACCGATAATCAAAACAAGGATGATACGCATACGCCGATTCTTTCCTCGGTGACGCAAACCAATATTCTGCGCTATGCCAGTCCGTTGAAGGTGCTCGATTGTCCGAACCTTGCCCGATGGTTCGAAAGGGACGAAGGCTGGCGGTTCCATCCCGATTACGGCATCGCCATCGGCTATCATTATTTGGGAGGACATTCCAATACGCCGTGGGAACCGACTGGCAACGCCACCAATACCTGGATTTCTCCGCAAAAAACCAGCGACGATCCAACGCTCGTCCTTGTGGCCGATCTCAACGTTTACGCTTACAGCTTCCAACGCATTCTCGCCCCCCACACCGCAAGCGGCCCGCTCATTCGAGAGGAAACTTATTTCGAATCGCATCCCGAGGCCTACCAACAGAACCCGCGCACCATCGGCGCGCAAGGAGGCAACGTCGGCCGCGTGGACGGATCGGCCAACTGGAAAACCATCCGGCAAATGCAGGAATACCGCGGGTCGCAAATCTGGGAGTCTGACGGCTGCTTCGGCTTCTGGTAATCCTGGGCTGAACCAAACCCGGCTCGATCCAGACTTCCGTCTTTGGGGATAAGGCGGATTCTCGCGAGGCTTCGTGGAATCTGAGAACGCGGTTCTCCCCGACGAAGGTTGCGACAAAGATTGCGACGAAGGTTGCGACAAAGATTGCGACGAAGGTTGCGACAAAGATTGCGACGAAGTTTGCGACGAAGTTTGCGACGAAGTTTGCGACGAAGTTTGCGACGAAGTTTGCGACGAAGATTTAGACAAAGGTTTGGGAAAAGGGGAGTCTGAACAGCTGAGATCATCGCACCGCTTCCGATCTCCAGAACGTGGGGCATCGGCGCGCGAGCTTGACATGCAGTGATGATGGCGAAGGGGGCGGCCGCTGGAATTTGCTTCTTTCGATCAAGGAACTGCTCTTTAATCCGCTGAATCCGCGGTCTTATGACATCCGTCACCTCCAGCTTTTATGTCACCGGCGGAACGATGCGCGCCGATGCGGCATCGTATGTCGAACGCCTCGCAGATCGCCAGATCTACAAAGGATTGCGCGGAGGAGAATTCTGTTACGTGCTCACGTCTCGCCAAATGGGCAAGTCCTCACTCATGGTGCGGACGGCTCGCAAATTGCGCGAGGATGGATTCAAAGTGGTCGTCCTCGATCTGACGGCGCTCGGCCAGAATCTCACGCCGGAACAATGGTACACGGGGCTGCTCTTGCGCGTTGGCCAGCAGTTGGATTTGGAAGATGAACTCGAAGCCTTTTTCCAGGCAAACCTGCAGGTTGGGCCATGTCAGCGGTTCTTCACAGCCATTCACAAAATCCTCTGTGAACATTGGAAATCAGCGAGGCCCGGTTCAAAATCCCTCGGATTGAAATCGAGTTCGGGCCAGCCGGATGCCGGCCAATCACCGCGCCTGGTGATTTTTGTGGATGAGATCGACACGGTGCGAAGTTTGCCATTCACCACCGATGAATTTTTCGCGGCTATTCGGGAGTGTTACAACCGGCGCACCGAAGAACCGATTTTCAATCAACTCACTTTTTGTCTGCTCGGGGTCGCGACTCCATCTGATTTGATCAAGGACACTCGCGTGACTCCGTTCAATATTGGGCGCCGGATCGAACTGACGGATTTTAGCGAGTCGGAAATGGCGCCGCTTGCGCAGGGTTTGCGCAAAGATCCTCAGGTGGCGGCCGCGCTGTTGCAAAGAGTTTATTATTGGACCAACGGCCATCCCTATCTGACGCAGCGCCTCTGCCAGGCAGTCGCGCAAGACGCCGCGGTGCTTGGTCCGGCCGGTGTGAATCGCATTTGCAACGAATTGTTCCTCAGCCTGCGCGCGCGCGAACAGGATGATAATCTCATTTTCGTCCGCGAACGGCTTCTCCGGAACCAGACCGATTTGACCGGCCTGCTCGATTGTTATCGGCGGATTTTGATTGGCGAATCGATCCGCGACGACGTCACCGATCCGTTGCAGGCGCAGTTGCGCCTGGCTGGGATTACGCGGGCGCGGGATGGACGCGTGTTTGTTCACAACCTGATTTACAAGCGTGTTTTCAGTCTCGAATGGGTGGCGGCCAACATGCCGCAAGCGGAGTTGCTCCGGCAAAGAGCGGCATTCCGCCGCGGGCTGATTCGCGCCGCGAGCATCAGCGCGGTGGTGCTGATGGTGATGGCGTTGTTTCTGGCCTATTCGATTCGAATGTCGCGCCTGGCCCAGCGCAGCACTTCCGAAAGCCGCGATCGCCTTGTGCAGCTCCAGATCCAAAATGGCGCGGAAAAATTGCGCCTCGGCAATCTGGCCACGGCTGCGCCCTGGTTTGCCGAAGCGCTTCGATTGGAAAAAGGCCGCGCGACACTCGAGGAGCCACACCGGCTTCGCCTGGCTTCGATTCTTCAATCCATGCCGCGGCTGGTGCAAGTCTGGTCCCTTGAAACCGCTATTCATGATGCCGCCATCAGTCCAAACGGCGAATGGATTGCCGTGGCGCTCGAGAACAAAACGGCGCGGTTGTTTCACATTCAGACCGGCGCACCTGTCGGACCCGCTATGCAACATGACTCACCCGTGCGCTCTCTTGCGTTCAGTCCGGATGGCCGATGGCTGGTCACCGGTGCGGAAGATCCGTCGGCTCGCATTTGGGAACTCGGACGGAATCGCGCGATGGAGCCTCCCTTAAAGCAGGACAGCGCTGTGGGTGTGGGCGTGGTCCGATTCAGTCCGAATGGGCGATGGATTGTGACGGGCACAATGAATGGAACAGCGCGCATTTGGGATGCGACCAGCGGTGAACCGGTTGGCAAACCAATGCAGCACGAGGGCGAGGTTTCCGACGCCATATTCAGTCCCAATAATCTGTGGATTGCCGTCGCGTGGAGAATGCCGGATAAACCGGGCGCCGCAGGCGTGTGGAACGCGCAAACCGGTGAGCCAGTGACTGCGTGGCTCGAACACACCAAAGGCGTGCGGCGCCTGGCTTTCAGTCCCGATGGCAAAATGCTCGCCACTGGCTGTGAGGATTTCCATGCTTATGTTTGGAATCTCCCCGAAGGAAAGCAAAGCGTGCCCCCGCTTCGTCATTATTCGTGGGTTGTTTCGGCAACGTTCAGT